>CAVGEG010000001.1:0-5019 GCA_963628165.1 Paratractidigestivibacter sp.
GAGTCGTGGTTGGTTCGCTCTGTTTGTTGATTCTTTACTGTGATATATGAGCCCTACCTCGCGTAGGGCTTTTTTATTTCTTGATCTTTTCACAGTCTCCCTCATTTCTTTGTTCCTGAGCTCATCGTTTTTATATGAATACGAACGAGTTTTGTGATTTCTTTTGAACGATGCTCTTGGTTTGCGTGAAAAAGAATATAGAAGATAATGAGGATCTATGAAACAAAGGGATATAGAGATATGAAGCGGTATATAGATCCTATTTTATTTGAAAAATATGAATTTTTAAACTTTGGTCATGCGCTCGAGATATTATATGAAGCTTTCCCTGCTGAATGGGCTGAGTTGCAAGAATGTCTACATGGGGTGCAGATTACCACTGAGGATCTACTCATGTCCGGTGGAAATGAGACTAATATTCCTAAAAAATTTGACGATTTCCTATATCCTCGTGGCTGGCGAGAAATTAAAACTACTGGCGACTTACTAGTAAAATTGTACCCCAGGGGAAAATCGCGCGGGCATTTTTCCAATGAACCTTCTGATGAGAAAATAATTAAGGGGTTTATCGACGGGCATAACATTGACTTTGTGAAGGGTAAAGTCGCCTTTGATTTGGAGTGGAATAGTAAGGATCAAACATTTGATCGAGATTTATTGGCGATGCGTACCTACTTTGATTGCGGTTTAATAGAAGTAGGCGTCATTGTAACTCGTTCGGTTGAATTAAACGACGTTTTTTCGGAGTTGGGGATCAAGTCAAAATATGGAGCCAGCACGACGTGGCTTGGAAAACTTGAAACTCGATTAAACTCACGAAGAAACGGCGGTTGTCCGATTTTGGCTGTAGGAATTCGGAAGTCTTGTATCGCTCGGTGAGGATAAATATAATGGAAAATTCTTATTCTTTGCATGAAACAATAAAAGACTTTCAAGATTTTACAGAGGGGAAGAAATTTAAAACGATCTATGCTGATCCCCCTTGGCAATTTACAAACAGAACAGGGAAAGTAGCTCCGGAGCATAAGAGACTTAATCGTTATTCAACAATGAAGTTGGACGATATTATGGCCATCCCTGTTTGCGAAGTCCTTGAAGAGAAAGCCCATTTATATTTATGGATTCCAAATGCCCTTCTACCTGATGGATTGCGGGTTATGCAGGCCTGGGGATTTGAATATAAAACGAATCTTGTTTGGGAAAAGGTTCGTAAAGATGGAATGCCCGACGGACGAGGCGTCGGTTTTTATTTTCGCAATGTGACTGAACTTCTTCTTTTTGGAGTCAAAGGCGATAATAACAGAACATTGCAACCAGGTAGAAGTCAGGTCAATTTACTTCGGGCAATGAAAAAAGAACATAGTCGCAAGCCAGATAGTTTTGTTGAGTTAATTGAGCAATGTTCGTCTGGCCCTTATCTAGAACTTTTTGCAAGGGGGAAGCGACCAGGTTGGGAAATGTGGGGCAACCAGGCGTCGGAAGATTATGAACCGACTTGGGATACATATTCGAATCACACGACAGTTCAAAACTTATCCCCAAGTCTATTTAATCTGTTAGATTGAGGAGAGTTTCTTCCGCGTTGTTATAACTCGAGGGGGAATCTTATTGCCTTTAACGGTCGTTTGTGCTAGAATACCGCAAGCTCTGCCGCGCGCAGGGGCGTAACAGACTGAATATAAATAGCTTCGAGAAGTGGAGTGACGTAATGGCAATACGCGTAATATGCCCAGGGTGCATGACCTCCTTTGAGGTAGACGATCGTTTTGCGGGGAAAAGAGGTCCATGTCCAAAGTGCGGACATATTATTGAAATTCCAAAGGAACAGGTTGTCATCCATGCTCCCGACGATATTACGGAAGGGGGCAAGACGCGGAAGTTAACGGGGCATGACGCGCGTCCGATCAAGCAACAGCTGATAACGCTTTCGCTCGGTCAGGTTCTTTTGGGTTTTGCGGGCGTAGTCGTCGCCTGCGGTCTTTCGTATCTCGTTGGTCTTACGCATAGCGTTTTGGTTTCGACGATCGTCGGGGTGATCGGGGCGTTTTTAATAGCGTTTCCGATCGCCGACTTCGGGTACATGCTTGTCCGAGACGACAATGATTTGGAACTTCTCCTCGGGAATGAGCGACACAAGAAGGCGTTGTGGGCGTCTCTTGTCTTTGCGGGGTCTTGGCTGATCTTTGAGGGACTCTTGTATTTTCTTGGGGGAACGGGATTTATCGCGTGCCTCTACCTCATTCCGATCGCCATAGTCGGTTCCTTTGGCGCGTTGATCTTTTTTGACTGTAATTTTGGAAAAGCGTTGACGGTCTATCTCGTTTTTGCTTTTGCGGCGATAATTTGTCGCGGACTGATTTTAACGGACGGCTACACCCCCTCGGGATGGATATGGCAAGAGCGGATGCGATCCGTCGCGACCAAACGTCCGGCGTCGAAGACGGAAACGCCGACCGTTCCCGAGCTTCCCCCCCAAGAGACGACGGCGGGAGACGAAGAGAGCGCGTCGACTCCAGCAAAACCCGCTCAGGAGCCCGCGCAACCCAAGAGCCCGCAGATCGGAAGAGACGCTCCCAAGGTCGACCTCACTTCAGGGCAACGTCGCCGTTAGTCTCTTGGCGATTATGACGCTCGGTCATTCGTTTTAGTCCATAAAAAAGACCTCTGAGATTGATCAGAGGCCTTTTTTATTTAACCGCGAAGGATAATCACTGTTGGGCGTTTTCGTTCTTGCGAAGGACGCCGGCGGCGACGAGTTTGTCGATCAGCTGTTGCATGCTGTTGAAAGCGGCGAGGAAGCCCTGGGGCGGCATAATGACGCGGAAGGCCGGTTCCGGGGTGGGCGCCTGACCTTCGGCTCCAGGTTGAAGGGTGACCATGTCGAAGCGAACCATGTTGCCCGCGAAGTGAATCTGACCGACTCCGTCGACGTAAAATTCTTTTTCCATTTTTTCTCTTTCTTTTTCTCTCAAGGACAAAAGACGAAGAGCGCCTTCGGCTGAGTCCAAAAATGGCGCTCTTCTCCTCATTGCCTCTAATATAGCAATTCCCCCGCCAATAGACAATAGAAAAATTAGTCAAACTAGCGAGGATTTACGCGAGATTTATTGACGGAGCTTTTCTTGCGTTTCCATCAGCTTGATGTAGATTCCGCCGACGACGGATCGCGCTTGGAAACCGACTTGCTTAGCCGTGCTGGCGAAGTACCAGTCGGTGAGGGGGACGCGCGGAGTCGTCGAGTCGACGAATTCATAGACGGGAGCCATGAGCGCGTCGAAATCATCCTGATTGTCCGCAAGGGTCGCGGTCCAAACTCCCCAGTCAAGCTTGGCGTAGTCGGAGCGATTGTCGAGAGGAAGTCCGTACTTGTTGAGCTTCGTCTTGTAGTACTTCATTTCCTTTTCGGTAACTTCCTTGGGGAAGAGTTTGAGATCGAGGAGGCGATCCCAAACGATGTTGTACTTTATGCTCCAGGTGTCGGGACGGTCAAAAGCGAGGCGGTAATGGTCGCCGTCGTCGGCAAGCTTAACCCACTGAGCGACGAATTCGTCCGCTTTTTCGCGGAAACGTTTTGCGTCGTCGGCGTACCCGGCGCGTTGGCAGAGGTCGGCGTAGCAAGCGAGCGCGACGATCGCTTTCGCGGAGAGGTTGGCGTTATGAGCGAGATGTCCGGCGAAGTCGTCGGTGCACAGCTGATTTTCCGGATCCAGACCCTTATCGAGAAGATATTCGGCCCACGACTTCAGAATATCCCAATATTCCTTGGCGTAGTCGACGCTGCCCGTGAGACGCGCGTCAACGTCGAGAAGGATGAGCATATTCGCCGTTTCTTCAACGGGCATTTGATTGTCTTCCGTCTTTTCACCGCCGCCGTAAACCTGTCCATTCAAGAGAGGATATTGTCCCTCGTCGTGAGGAGAATAGGGCCAAGGCCATCTTCCGGAAGCGGCGTATTCGAGAGGAGGATTCATGGAGGCTTCGAGAAGTTCAGTACTCAAAACGGCAAAGAGAGGACTGGTGGGGTAAATGAGGTCGACGGTGCCGCCGCAGCCATTGCTGAAGTTTTCCTTAGAAGGGAGGAAGAGCTTTCCATTGGGGAGGACGGCGAGCTTGTGAGCGGCGATGGTTTGGGGATAAGTGATAGCGCATAAGGAAGCGTATTTCTCTCCGCCGACTTTCGTCGCGAACGCCATGAGTTCTTCGTTGAACTTCGCGCAACGTTTGACGACGTCGCCGTATTGAGCGTTGACGTTTTCCAACATCTCTTTGGCTTCCATGCCGTCTTTACGCCAATAAGGACGGAGCTTTTCGCCAAGGAAAACCAAGGAGTATTCGTCGTCGTAGGCGAGAATGATAGATTTTTCCACATTCTCGGCGCCGACCTTACCGCAATCCATAGCGACGGCGGCGACGGGCCAGTTGTCGCGAGCTTCGCGCGGGAAGTTCTTATCGTCTTCCTGGACGAGTGCGCCGGACTTTAGGAAGGTTTCGCGGGAGAGATCCGCGCCCGCAAGAACCGTCTTCGCGTCGCCCTTCTTGGCGGCGACGTAGAAGTATCCCCAGTCGATGCGGATATTGTCGCCCGATTTCGCGAGAACTTCTTGCGATTCCGTTCCCATGCGGAGGAGATCGAGATTTTCTGTCTCTTCGCGAAGCGCGACGACTTTTTGTTCCGTGACGTTCACGCAGAGCTCGGCGGAGGCGTCAAAGTAAATCTTGACGTCGTGTTCTTTTCCGTCGATCGATTTAACGTTCCAAGCAAGATAAGTCGCCGGATAGGAGAGCGTCATAAGATCGTCGGGAAGATTGGGATTGGTGAAGACCAAGTTGATTTCGACGCCCGCGTCCTGGAAGGTGTAGGTCGTCGTCGTCGGGAGAATGGCGACGTTCGTTTGATTCATCGCCTTCGCCGCGTCCACGAATTGAACGGGATTACCCATAAGGCGGAAATTTTCGCCGTCGACGCGGACGTACGACGTAAGCGCGTTGATATTTCCGGTCCAGTGGACAGGGAAGGAA
>CAVGEG010000001.1:5029-15296 GCA_963628165.1 Paratractidigestivibacter sp.
GTTTATCCGTGTTGGACCAGACCGAAAAATAGGGATCCACGGCGATAAGAGGTACCGCAGGAGCGCGCAAAGGGTCGTTAGCGACCGCAAGGTTTGTCGCGACGAAAGTTGCGCATAACGCCATGAAAGCGAGCGCGCGCTTCTTGAACGTAGTGAGAGACATTGTGTTAAAACGCCTTTCTGTTAAATATGGTTTATAAAAGGCGGCGGCGAACCTTACGGATTCCCCCGTCGCACGCATAAAACGACTTTCTATTTCAACTCGTTCTCAAGCATCTTGATAAAGAGACCGCCGACGACGGAACGCGCGCGAAAGCCCTTAATCTTCGCGTCGCTCGTAAAGTACCAGTCGGTGAGAGGCACGCGATCGGGCGTGGCGTCGACAAAGTCGTAGAGGGGATTCATGAGTTGGTCGAATCCCTTGCGATCGTCGGCAAGGGTCGCAACCCAAGCGATCCAGTCCGCTTTCGTAAAATCGGCGCGGTTGTCTAAGGGGAGCCCGTAACGATTCGAGACCGACGGGTAGAAGGCGAGTTCCTTTTGAACAATATCCATTGAGAAGAGGTTTAGTCCGAGAAGCTTATCCCAGACGACGTTGTATTTTTGGCTCCACGAACCTGGTCGATCGAACGCGAGGCGGTCAACGCGCAAATGGCGCAGAACGCGGTCGCGACGGCTAGTAGGAAAGGATGTTTCATCGTTGGCCTGTGTCGAAAAAGGCGGTGAAAAGGGAACCTCAAGGAGAGGCGGGGTTGCGACGTCTCCGTGCCTTTGATTCAGCGCGGATACCTGCGCGTGTGAGGACGGCGACGAAGACTGAGTCGGCGCCCGCTTCGACGAGGACGCGTGCGATTTCGTTGACGGTCGCTCCGGTCGTGAAGGCGTCGTCGACGAGGAGCACGCGCTTTCCTTTAAAAGGCGCGTCGACTCCCGGCTGGAGTCGAATCGAAAAGGCGCCGCGGATATTGGCGGAACGCTCTTCGCGCGCGACGGTCGTTTGGCTTTCGCGCGTTTTTTTTCGTTTTAATAGGCGGGTGTAATCGGGGACTTCCAGGAGTATGGAGAGCGCCTTGGCGATCCTTTCGGGAGCGTTGACGCCGCCGCGCTTGAATCTTTTTTTGACCCAATACATAGGAACCCCGACAACGCATTGAGGGTCGAATTTTTTAATTTCTTTTCGTCGATGGACAAAATAGAGTGTTGCGGCGGCGTACGCGAGGGACGGAGACCGCCTCCGTTTTAGCGTCGTAACGAGGATACGCGCCAGGCCGTAGTAGGAATGAAGGGGACGCGCCTCTTCGAAGTACCAATCTTTTGAGGAGCATTTTCCGCAAAATCCGGATTGAGTCGGAAATGGTAGAGCCGCCGCGCATCGTTTGCAAAAGAACGAGGTCGGCGAGACCAATTTTTTTTGGCACCGCGGACAAATGAGAAAACTAAGGGGCGTGTCTTTCCAAAAAGGGGTTTTATTCCATCTATCGGCGGGGGTAGCGCAAATCTTACATCTTGTCGGCCATAGGATCTGGCGGACGAGGGCGATTCCTCGGATTGCCAGAAGCTTTCCGAAACTATCGTTTTTCTTCTTCTTGAAACGCTTCGTCTTGCCCATAGCGTCGTAGTGTAACTCCTGAAATTTCAACAATTGCTCCAATTATCGATTTTACCGGATTTTTCCGAGATTACAACGGAGCGAGTCAAGACTGGGAAAATGAAGTCGACGCAGTGGAAATTGGGAAGATAAAAAGAGAAGAAAAAGAAGTTTTTTTGTTTACAGCGTGGGGACGGGATATTATAATTCAAAAGTTACGCGGTTTCTCTTAGGAGTTTCTGTTGTCTGTCTTTGACAATTAGGAGCGGATAACTCGGTTTGGCGAGAATTGTGTTAGGATTTCGTAAGAAGAGAAAGTCGCACTGTTGATTTTGGCGGCAACCCACTTGTAAATACGTGATGGAGCGGTCTTTAATGGCTCAAGAAACCAAGCAGAATTTTGTAGGGATCGATTTAGGCGGCACCAATATTAAGGTAGGCGTTTTGAACGACGCAGGCGAAACGCTTTCGTATCTTTCGACTCCGACGTTGGTAGAACGCGGAGCGGACGACGCTACGAAGAGAATGGCCGCCGCCGTTCATGAAGCGATCACGAAAGCAGGTCTAAAACCGAGCGACGTAGCCGGCGTTGGACTTGGCTCTCCGGGAACGCTTGATCTTCCTTCCGGTTCTTTGGTGCGTCCCTCCAATCTTTCGGGTTGGGATTTCTTCCCGATTCGCGATCGCCTTTCCGAATATAGCGGTCTTCCCGTGACGTTTGCGCACGACGGCCCCGCCGCGGCGTTTGCTGAATATTGGGTCGGGGCTGGCAAGGGCGAAGAAGGTCTGATCCTTCTGACGCTGGGAACCGGCGTCGGTTGCGGAATCGTTTTGAACGGTCACGTTTGGAACGGGACGCACAGTCACGGCGGAGAAGCGGGTCACAATTTGATCGACACTTCGGAGAACGCGCGTTGGTGCAAATGCGGACAGCGCGGTCACTTGGAAGCGTATGCGAGCGCGACGGGGGTTGCGAACCGAACGATCGAATATGTGGAAGCGGAATTCAAGACGAGCCTTGCGCCTCGCGTTCGGGCGCGTAAACGCAACGACGAAGTTCCGAAGATGGTCTTCGAAGAAGCGGAAAAGGGAGACGAATTGGCGATTCGCATCGTGAAAGAAACGGCGCGTTATCTTTCTCACGGCATGATTTCGTTGATTCATACGCTCGATCCCTCGTGCCTTCTTCTCGGCGGCGCGATGACGTTCGGCGGAAACGAGACGGAGACGGGTCGCCTCTTCTTGAAGACGGTTGAAGACGAGACGCGCAGTCGTATTTTCTTGCATCTTGCGGAGCGTCTTCGCATCGGTTATGCGACGACTGGCAACGCGGCGGGATATATTGGCGCGGCTGGTCTTGCGCGTCAAGAGTGGGAAGAAAGTCAACAGTGATTTTGTGGCGGACGCGTTGCGACGTTGCGTCGCGCCGTCTTCGTTAGGCTTGCCGAACCTCTTGGAGCGCCTTGGTTATGCGTATATCAGAGATTTTCAATTCGAAGCAGGGCGAAGGATTATGGACGGGCGTGACGTCCGTTTTTGTCCGAACGATCGGTTGCAATCTCCGTTGCGATTTTTGCGACACGACCTATGCGTCGTGGCAGAGCGAGGAAGGCGAAACGCTTTCCGTAGAAGAAGTCGTCAGACGCGTCTTGAATTACGGCGGTCGACATGTCGTAATCACCGGCGGCGAGCCGATGCTTACTTCAGAACTCATACCGCTCACGCGTCAATTTCGCGCTCATGGGATGAAAATTACGATTGAGACGGCGGGGACTCTCGAGCTTCCCGTGGAATGCGACTTGATGTCGATCAGTCCGAAGCTCTCCAATTCGAGCCCCTACGGCGCCGCTTCCGCCGACTTGCGTCTGCATGAAGCGAATCGTCGTCGACCGGAAATCGTTCGCAAATTGATCGCGACGTATCCGTATCAGTTGAAATTTGTCGTCGACGTCCCCGAGGATCTTCTTGAAGTCGAAGAGTACTTGAAAGAGCTTGGAACCGCGCGTCCTGGTCGCGTTTTTCTAATGCCGATGGCAACCGAGGTCGCGGAAATGCGCGAAAAAGAAGAGTGGATTCATCCTTTCGCGGAGAAGCGCGGTTACCGTTATTGTCCGCGAATGCAACTGGTCTGGTACGGAAATAAACGCGGAACCTGACGATTCTTCCTTTGGAAAACGCTTCAATCTTCTAACTTCCATTTGGGGGTTAGAAGGTTTTTTATTTCTTGCGTCGACCGCCCGCCGCGCTTGAGGACGTTTCCATGTCGCCGACGCGCGTTTTATCAGGAATATTGAAATGCTTGGTCTTTCTTCTTTTACGTCGAAATCTTATTCTTAGCGAGCTTTCACAATTTAGAGAATGTTGCGCCTTGACGTTCATTTTGTTGTTCTTATAATCGACCGTAATAAGGATTGTTAAAAATGCGCGGCGCGCGCTAGGTATGAAGATGTTTAAAAAGAAAAACTCTACAGAAGTTTGTATGACTTCGGGGCCCGTGCTCCCGAATCTTCTTGCAATGACGATCCCTCTCGCGTTGTCGAGCGTTTTTCAGTTTCTTTTCAACGCGGCGGATCTTGTGATTGTCGGTAATTTCGCCAGCGAATACTCCCTTGCGGCGGTAGGATCGACGAGCGCGTTATGGAATTTGAACGTTTCACTCTTTGTCGGGGTGTCCTTAGGAGTGAACGCGCTCATCGCGAAGTACGTTGGGAGTGGGGATCACGCGCGCGTTAAAGACGCGATTCGCACGTCTTACGGGCTAGCGTTACTGAGCGGCGCGATCATGACGGCGGTCGGTCTTCTTTTTGCGCGTCCGGCTCTCAGACTCATGCAGTCTCCGGCGGAGACTCTTGATTTGTCGACGACATATTATCAGATATGTTCGCTTGGAATGATCCCGATGATGTTTTTTAACTTTGGGAGCGCGATTCTCCGAGCGAAAGGAGACACGCGGCGACCGCTTTATTTCCTAATGGCGGCGGGCGTTTTGAATTTCGTTTTGGATTTCCTTTTCGTGAAGTTTTTGCACATGGACGCCGCAGGCGCGGCGATTGCGACGTCGATTTCCCAGGTGCTTTCCGCGTTCCTGATAATCCGCTGTTTAAGTCGTGAAGAGGGCGTCTTCAATATGCGCTTTCGCGACATGCAGCTCTCAAGGCGTACGGCTCTTTCCATTCTTCGAATCGGCGTCCCCGCGGGGTTTCAAGGCGTCGTCTTTGCACTTTCCAATATCGTGATTCAGTCGTCGATTAACAGCTTTGGCCCTCTCGTAATGGCGTCGAGCGCGGCGGCGATGAATCTTGAAGGGATCGTGTGGTTGACGATGAGTTCCTTCTCGCAATGCGCCTTGACGTTCATGAGCCAAAATATCGGAGCGCGACGGTATAGCCGTTTGAATCGAGTCGCGTTTGTGAGTTGCGCAAGTTGCGCCCTCGCCGGACTGATTCTTGGCAATCTCGCCTACTTCTTTGGGCCGACGCTTCTCGGATTCTTTGATTCACGCCCTGAAGTCGTCGAATCGGGGATGATTCGCGTTTTCTGGGTTTGTTGCTTCTACTTCATCTGCGGTTTGATGGACACGTTGTGCGGCGTCGTTCGCGGACTGGGGTACAATGTGACGCCGACGATAGTCGCGCTAGTCGGAGCTTGCGGTTTTCGACTCCTCTGGATCTTCACGATCTTTCAAGTCGACCGTTTTCATACGGAAAGCGTCCTCTTTTTCAGCTACCCGGCTTCGTGGTTTATCACGTTCGTCATTCACCTTGGCTGTTATCTTTTGCTCAGACGCAAGTATCCGCAAGGGGACGGGCGGCTCAGCGGGGAGCGCGTGAACGCGACGTGACAAAGGAGACGAGCGCGCGGAACGCCCAGGCTTGCGACCAGCGCATGTAGGGGGTTCTGATCGTGATTAACGGGGACTTTCGAAAGTAGAAAGTCCCTCTTTTTTTGTCGTACATATTCTTCATCGTCCACTGAAGGACGTTTTGGGCGAGAGTATCATACGACGGTTCTGCGGCGAAGAAACAAATAGCCTCCGCGGGGGCGTGGACGTCGACGAGATAGAGACGGTCGGCGTAATATTTTGGGGTAAAGTCGGGGAGGAAAAAGTTATTCGCATAAAATTCGACGCCTCTTCGATAGGCGTTCTCATACTCCTGAAGAAGCCCGAGATGCAACGCGCGTCGAATCGCTTCGAGATTGAAGCCCGTATGAAAAGAGTCGATCCAGCGCTGCTGCGTCCTTTCCGCGTAGAACCACGATCCGTCGGGGCGTTGTTTCTTTAGCGAATATCGATATGCTTTGAGTGCGGTTTCCGTCAACGCGTCCTTTTTTTCGAGGCTTCCAATTCTTGCCAAGAGACTCGCGCCCAGAAGGTTGGCGTTATGGACGAAGTTGGAGTCGAGGGGCGTGTAGCTGAAGCAGAAATCGTCTCCATCGTCGAGACGATTTAGATCGCGGAGGATGAAATCGGCGGTCGAACGCGCGACGTCAAGCGCGACTTCGTCTTGCGACGCCTCAAAGTAGTCGAGAAGGGCGTGCCCGGCGAAGGAGGTGTTGACGATCGTCGGCGCGTAGGGGGGAAGGAGCTGGAAACGGTTTTGCCACGGGAAGTTGTATCCCCATGCTGCCCCTGAAAGGTTTGGGGAACGAAGCGCGAGGAGTCTATCCACGAGAGTTTGCGCAAGGTCGAAGAGATCGCGTTGGCGGTCGGCGTCGCTTTCTTGACGCGCTAGGGAAACGACGCCCTCCAGAAAGAGAGCGAGCGCCTTGGGATTCGCTCCGGGTTTTATGCCGAGCGCCGGACGGAAATTGACGGGGGATCGCCTCAAGAGCTGGGTTAGGATAATCCTTCCGTATCGGGTACCCATGGCGAGGAGGGGCGTCAACGGCGAATTGAGCGCGTCGTAAGGATCGATTCCTTCGAAGTTGCGTTTATTGGCCCATTCGAGAAGTCTTAGCGCGGCGTCCTTGGCGTTCATTCGTTATCCTTTAGTTCGGCGAGAGAAATTACGACGCCTTCGCGAAGGGAATCGAGAACCGCGAAGGTCGCGAGGGTGTTTTGGAAGATTTCCTTCTGAGGAATCGTTTCGAGCCCCTCTTTCAAATCACGAACGAGGGCGTCGAGCATTGCCCCTTGCCCTTTATTTTGGACGCCTTTATGGGTTTTCACCTTTCCGTCGGTCATGTAGACTTCGAGCCTTCTAAAGTCGTCGAGAACGGCGGATTGTCCTCCTTGGAAAACTTCGATTCTCTCCTTCGAGAGCGCCTTGGAACCATTGGCGTAATAGCCGATCGAGGCGATTGAACCGTTGACCATCTTGATCTGGATGGAGACGACGTCGTTTAGGGCGTTGGGATCGGGGATGGCGACGGCGGAGACCGATTCCGGCGAGGATCCGGCGAGCCACGCGACGTAATCGACAAAATGGCACGCCTCCCCGAGAATTCTTCCGCCTCCGACGTCCGGATCTTGAATCCATGAATTGAGGGGAATTGCGCCCGCGTTGACGCGGTACGTAATCGCCATAGGAAGATTAGGGTTGAGCGCCTCTTTCAAATGGCGGGAGAATGGGGAGAAGCGTCGGTTAAACCCGAGCATGATTTTCGGAGCGCGTTGGTCGTCGAAGGTCGCGAGGAGGGATCGGATCTCCAGGAATTCGTCGAGGGTGAGACAGAGGGGCTTTTCGACGAAGACGTTCTTTTTCTTCTCCAGCGCGCGCATGAGGACTTTTGCGTGCAAATCGTGTCGCGTGGCGATCATGACGAGATCGACGTTTGGATCGTCCAAGACGTCGTCGACGTTTTTCGCGACGCGTTGGAAATGGAATTTTTCGGCGACGCGAAGGGCGGAAACGCCGCTCTTCGTGAGGATCGCGATCGGTTGACATTGAGCGTCTTGAGGCATGTTAGGGAGAAGAGAGCCCTGCGCGTAACTCCCCGCGCCGACGAACGCGTAGCCGATCTTGGCGGTCTTGCTCTTCTGCGCGTTGTCGGCGGACGAGGCGCGCAAGTTGAAGGCGACGCGTTTCGGTTCCTTCGTTTCATCGTATTTAAGGAGAACGCCGAGAAAAGGTTCCGCGCGTTTCAGAATCATGTCGTACGCTTGAGGGGCGTCGTCCAACGAGAAAACGTGCGTCGTGAGGGCGTCGACGGCGATTTTCCCTTTGTAGGCCAGCGCCTGAAACGCTTGCATATTCCTGTTTTCCGTCCATCGGACGTACCCGACGGGATAGTCGATCCCTTTCTCTTCGTAATCGAGATCGTAGCGCCCAGGCCCATAAGAACAGGACATGCGAAGTTCGAGTTCCTTGGGGTAGAAATCGGGGTTGCGATCAAAGCCGGTTGGAACGTCCCCTAGCACGACGACGCGTCCCTTTTTTCTGAGGAGTTTTCCCGCGAGATTGACAGGGTCGAGGGAGGAGGTCGCCGCCGCGATAATCACCGCGTCGAATCCGATCCCGTCGGCGACGTCGAGCGCTTCGCTTTCGAGGCCCGGCGCCTGGCGCAGTTGAGCGTTGAATCTAAGCTTTCGCGCTTTCTCGACGGCGTGAGGATCCAGATCGATTCCGAACGTCTCGACTCCGCTTGCCTCGATCAACTGACAGGCGAGCATTCCGACAATTCCGAGCCCGATAACGGCGCACTTTTCTCCGAGCTTGAGGTCGGCTTGTCTGACGCCTTGTAGCGCGATCGCTCCCAAGGTGTTGTACGCGGCGGCGCGCAAATCGGCGTCGGGACGCAGTTTAACGCAAAGATTGACGGGAACAGCGACGATTTCCGCATGCGAGGCGTAACCCACCCCCGCGCACGCGACGTAATCGCCAACCGCGAACCCTGAAACCCCCGGCGCGACGTCGATTACCCGTCCCGCGGAGGAGTATCCCAGAGGCGAGTAGGCGTCGAGTTTTTTCATAACGGCGCGATACGCTTGAACAGGCCCCTGACGCTTCATGAGTTCCAGCGTCGCCTTTACGTCTTTTGGACGTTCGAGCGCTTTGGCGATCAGATTCTTTCTTGCGGAGCGAACCGTAGCGCCTTCCGTTCCCGCGCTGACGACGGAATAGTAGTTTTTGACGAGAATCATTCCGTCTCCTAAGAGAGGAGCGGGGACGTCGACGACGATAGGTCGTCCGTCGGCGAGTTTTTGCGCCAATTGTTTCATGAGAGTTCGCCCAGGTATCGCACGTTATTTTGAAATCTTAGGATGCGTCGCTTTTTCCAAGAGGACGCGCGTCGCGAAATAAAAAATTCTTCGTTGTCGCCAAAATCTCGACGGTTGACGAATGAGACGGTATAGCCATTCCAGCCTCGCGCGACGCCAGGCCATCGGCGCGCGCTTGACTTTTCCGACGATCGTGTCGAGCGTTCCGCCGACCCCCATGCATAGGCCGACGCGGAGCTTATCGCCATACTGATTCATCCACTTTTCTTGACGCGGCGACCCCAACGCGAGGAAGAGCGCGTCCGCGTCGCTGGCGTTCACTCGCGCGACAAGGTCTTCGCTTTCCGATTCGGGAAGATATCCGTTTTGACGCCCGACAATTTGAATATCCGGATACCGCTTCCTAAGAACTTCAACCGCCCCCGCGTTGACGTCTTCCTTCGCCCCGTAAAGGAAAATCTTAATCCCTCTTTTTCCCGAGACCTCGCACATCTTCTGCATGAGATCCGCTCCCGCGACGCGTTCGATTTTCTTCCCAAAAAGCATGCTAACCGCCGCGACGATCCCGATTCCGTCGGGGATCGCAAGATCGGCGCGACAGAGGAAGTCATGGATGATCTTGGAACGCCGCGCCGTCATGACCTTCTCCGGATTGACGGCGACGACGTAACTAACCCTTTGACGATCTAACGCCAACTCGCACGCGCATTCCAGCGCCGTATCGAAGTCGAGAAGATCGACGGGCTCGCGTAAAATTTTAATTCTTTCGACGTTTCGCATTGGTAAAGGGCTCATTGTGGCGGGAGTCGTCAAGCGTTCCAGCGTTGGACAATTATCTCGGCGATGCGTTCGGCGGCTTCGCCGTCCCAGAGAGGCGGAATTTCTCGACGCGAGTAATCGCTTACAAGAACGCGCTTCCACGCGTCAAGAACGCCTTTGGCGGAAAGGCCCGCAAGTTGATTTGAGCCTATCTTACACGTGATTGGACGCTCCGTATTCTCTCGAATCGTAATGCAAGGCGTTCTCAAGACGGTCGTTTCCTCCTGGAGCCCGCCGGAGTCCGTGAGGACGCAGAAAGCGTTCGCATTGAGTTTCAGAAGCTCCAGGTATCCTAACGGCTCGATCGCGCGCAGACCCGGCGCGTTGCGAAGGCGATCCTCCAAACCGAAGGAAGAAAGGCTCTTCTTCGTTCGGGGATGAACGGGCCACAGGACGGGGATTTCTTTTGCAATAGCTTCGAGGGCGTCGAAGATCTCGGAGAGACGTTCGTGATTGTCGACGAGCGCCGGACGATGCAACGTGACGACGGCATAACGCTTCGGCGTCACGTTCAGATCGTCTAGAATCGTCGATCTTTTGGCGAGGGGAAGACTCTTTAAAAGCGAATCGATCATCACGTTTCCGGCGAGTACGACGGAGTTCGACGGGAACCCTTCGTTGTGTAAATTTTGCACGGCGTCGTCTTCGGTGCAGAAGAGGAGATCGGAAAGCTGATCGATAAGGAGGCGATTGATCTC
>CAVGEG010000001.1:15306-40416 GCA_963628165.1 Paratractidigestivibacter sp.
CATGGAACGATCAAAGGATCGCAATCCCGCCTCGACGTGCGCGATGCGAATTCCGAGACGCGCCGCGACAAACGCGCTCGCAAAGGCGCCGTTGACGTCGCCGGGGACGACGATTCCGTCGGGACGCTCCCTCTGAAAGACGTCTTCAAGCTTTACCATCATATCCGCGACAGGCGCGACGCCCGCGCCCGAGCATCCCAAGAAGAAGTCCGGCTCCGGAAGACCGAGTTCGCGAAAAAAGACGCCGCTCATATTGTCGTCGTAATGCTGGCCGGTGTGGACTAGGAGCGTTTGAACGTTTTGCCGCGCTTTAAAGGCTTCCATTAGGGGCGCGATTTTCATGAAATTAGGGCGCGCGCTGACAACGCAAATAATTTTCATCGTGCTTTCCTCAATCGGCTCCCGTATTCAAACCGCTAACGCTGCGAATGTCCGGTATCCCTTTCCACGTCGGTAGGGGCGGATTCTTGAAATCTCTGTCGAGTTCTGTTAAACTGAATTTGTCGCGAGGAGGGCTCGTTCCACTCGTCGACGCTTCGTGATTTATCGTCTACCGACGGGACGGAGGCCATCTTTTATGTTTGAATTTAACGATTTTATCAAGATTGCCTGTTCCTGGCGCGTTTCCGGTTTATAAGAAGAGCGGCTTTGACGGCGATTCTTCACACTTTGCAATTATGACGGGTCGTGAAGCGTCGATTGTAAGGCGTATTGATATGGGAGCGTAGAGGCGTTTGTAGGCGATTTTGAAGAAACAGATTCGTGGACATTGAGAATAGTGTTCGCCGACGTTCTTGTTTTTGTACAGTAATATGGTGAAATAAAAAGAATACGGCGTTTTAAAAAACGCGTTGAAAGGGGGAAAAGTGACGACGACATTTAGAAACTATTGGCGACAATTCTTTTGCGCGCTTGTCTTTGCGCTTGCCGTTCCCTCGGTCGTTATGGGCGCGGAGGGTAATACCGCGCCGCGACCTTTTGTTGAAGAATTCCTCGGCAACAAGATCGACATGCGTAAGGCGCAGCGCGCCGCGTTTCTTGAGGAAATCGACGCGGCGAGTCGTCTGTGGGTAGAGGAATATGAACGCGTGAAGACCCCCGCCGATATTGAGGCGCGTCAGAAACGTCAACGCGATTATTTTCTCAGCGCGCTCGGCCCGATGTGGGATCGCGCGCCTTTAAACGCGCAAGTAACCGGCCGCGGCGAAAAAGAGAAATTCCGCTATGAAAATATCCTTTTTGAGAGCGTTCCAGGGTTTTACGTCACGGGAGTTCTCTTTCTTCCGAAAGAGGATCGTTTTCCTGGGCCTTATCCGGCGCTCCTGGTAACGGAGGGACACTCGGTAGAGGGAAAAGAGTGGGAACGGTATCAGGGAATCGGAATCCTCGCCGCCGTCAACGGCATAGCGGCTTTCGTCATGGATCCGATCGATCAGGGGGAAAGACTCCAGTATTTGAACGAGAATGGAAAGCCTGTCGCGACAACCGTACCCGCTCATAATTTGGTTCAGGCAGGTTCGATCTTGGTGGGGCGCAACACGGCGACTTTTGAGATTTGGGACGGAATGCGCGCGATCGATTATTTGGAAAGTCGCGAGGATATCGTGAACGATAAAATCGGCGTGTGCGGGACTTCCGGCGGAGGGACGCAGTCGGCGTATTTGCTCGCGTTGGACGAACGAATCGCGATGGGCGCTCCTTCGTGCTATATTTGCGGCTTCTTTGGGAATTTAACGCACGAACTTGGCGTTCAGGACGGCGAGCAAAACATTTGGGGGCAAGTTCGGGCGGGAATCGACCACGCGGATTATCTCATGATGCGCGCGCCGACGCCGACGCTCCTTTGCACGTGCACGAAGGACTTTTTCAATTCCGACGACGCGTGGGTTTCTTACCGTTACGCGCTTCGTCTCTATTCGCGCCTAGGGGCGCAGAATCGTCTTTCGATCGTCGAATCGGACAGTGGCCACGCGTATACGGAAGAAGCGCATATTGCGACGATTCGCTGGGCTTTGCGCTGGCTCGCGGGGCGCGACGTCGAGACGCTTGAGCGCGACGCGACGCTTCTTACGAAGGAAGAAATACGTTCGTTAAAGGATCAACCGAGCGTCATATATCTTCCCGGCGCAAAGACGGCGCGCGAATTGAACGTCGAACTCGCCGATCAACTGGCGGAGGCGAGGCGTGCCAAATGGACGGGGATCCAGTCTTCGGACGCGGCGCGACTCGTTTGCGAGAGAGTCGGTCTTCGCACTGGGAACGACGCGCCGAACGCTAGATTTTACATAGGGAGCATGCGCGACGGAGATTACTTGCGCGCGTTTCAGACCGATCCGGGGATTTGGCTCACGGCCCGAGAAAATTTTGATTGCGGCATTTATCCGTCTTCCGACGCGTCGATTGATTCCTTGACTCTCGTCGTTAGCGACGTTGGTAGCCGGAGTCCCTTTGTCAACGAACTTTTTTCCTCTGCGAAAGACGCGCCTATAGCCGCCGTTGAACTCAGAGGATACGGCGATACCCAGAACGTCTGCGACGACTACTATCGCCATGCGCATTTTGGTCCCGACGGAGCCGACGCGTGCTATGCGTATCTTCTCGGGAAGAATTACGTCGGTCTTCGCGCGGACGATCTTCTCGCAATGATTCGCCATTATCGAGAGAATTTGGGCGTTAAAACGATTCGTCTTATCGCGGAAGGTTACGCTGGAACCGTGGCGCTTGTCGCGGCGACGGCGGAGCCTGGCGCTATTACGAGCTTAAAACTTGTCGGAGAGCTTCCTACGTGGCGCGAACTTCTTGATCGCGAATATGGGCCGATTCCCCTTACTAACGCGATTCACGGAGTGTTAAACGATTTTGATATTGACGATCTTAAGTCGTACTTGTCGAATCAGGGCGTTTTGATAGAAGATTGAAGATAAAGATCAACGATATACCGGATTACATGACGAAAAGCGCGCGATCGAGATATTGCGCGTCTTGTTGGAATTTACAGGGAACGATCCCGAGATAATTTTAGGAGAAACGATGCGACACAAGGTTCTTAGCGCGGCTTTATGCGCTCTCGCTTGTTTGTCATGCGTTGCGTCCGTTCATGGAGCGGGTGTGAAACACGAGACGAAGAGCTGGGATCATAACAGCACGGCGTTTTCGGCAGCTTCGCAGTATATTTCAGAGAATAGCGATCTCAATCTTTTGACGTTTCCGGGCGCGAAGCTTGTTCGCGCGACGGAACTTGACGGCCCCGGTCTTTTGACCGACGGTCAGGGCGGCTCGTACGGCGGCTCCGGACGCGTCGCGGTGAACGGCTCTCCTTCTCGCGCGGTTTACTATCTTGGCAAGGCGCGTAGGATCGCTGGGATTAACGTTTTCTCCGGGAATATCGACGAACGCGGAAACCAAGACTTTGAAATTCGTCTTGCGAATAACGCGTCGAATCCTGGCGTTGAACCGAAATTCCCTGAAGAAGCGACGTTGACTTCCGGCGACAAGGTTCTCGGAACGAACGGCGGCGCGTTCCTTTCGTCTTTCACTCCCGAATCGGGAACGGCGCTTTTTGACGGCGAATACGACTGGGTCGAATTTCGCTTTTGGAAGACGTACAAGGTGAGCGCGGGCGACCCCGGTAAGAGCGCCTCTCAGGCGAGTAGCTGGGGCTCGATGATCGAAGTTCAAGTCCTTGGAGACGTCAACGACGCGACGCTCTTCAACTCTGAAGAAGAACGCGCCGCATGGTTGTCAAAGATGAAAGCGCGTCGCCTTCGCGCCGAAATCGACAAGCTCGCACCTGACGTCGCCTACTCGATCGAACATCGCGATTCCCTTCAGTTGGCGATTGAGGCGATGCTTGACGAATGGGAGGACGAACTTGGCGACGTCGATTGGGAAGAACGCTTCGCCGATTTCGAGAAGCGCTTTGCCGACGAGTCCCTCTCTCAGGAGGACTACCTAGCGCTCGTCAAAGAATACGACGCCTTCCGTCGTGAAGTCTTGTTGAGCCATCCGATTCTTCATGAATTCGACGAAATCCTGATGCGCAAGACGACGAATCCCGCGCTCATGGCGAACTGGATTTCGAACGCGTCGCGCCATAAGGGCAAGTACGACGATTCTCTCGTGACGTTGAACCTTCGCGACCTCAAAGCGCCGTTGCAAGAGATTACGCGCGGCCCCAACGAATCGTTCATCGGCGATATTTCGCTCCACTGGGACGCCGACCGCTGCCTGGTCACCGCTCTTTCGGACGCGAAGACGTGGCAAGTCTTTGAGTGCAACCTCGAAGACGGTTCGCTCCGTCAAGTCACTCCGGAAATGGGAGACGACGTCAATAACGTCGAAGGTTGCTACGTTCCCGACGGTTCGACGATCTTTGTTTCTTCCGCGTCGATGATGGGTGTTCCCTGCATCGGCGGTAGCGACGTCGTCGGCAACCTCTATCGCGTCGAAGAAGACGGCAAAACCGTTCGTCAGCTTACCTTCGAACAAGACCAAGACTGGAATCCAACGATTCTTCCCAACGGGCGCATCATGTATCTGCGCTGGGAATACGTCGATATTACGCACTATTATTCGCGTTACGTCTTCACGATGAATCCCGACGGAACGAACCAAGTCGAACATTACGGTAGCGGCGGCTACTGGCCGAACAGCACGTTCTATGCGAAGGCGCTTCCCGGCCAGTCGTCGAAGTTTGTCGGAATCGTTTCGGGACACCATGGCGTCGCTCGCGAAGGCGAATTGGTTATCTTTGATCCGTCGAAGGGGCGTCGTGAAACTACCGGCGTCGTTCAGCGCATCCCCGGTCGCGACAATCCCCCCGAAAACGTGACGATCGATCAACTTGTCGACAACGTCTATCCGAAATTCCTCTTTCCCTATCCGCTTGACGACGAACACTTCCTTGTCAGTTGCCGCATGACGCAGGCCGATTCCATTTGGTCTTTGTACCTTGTCGACGTCTACGACAACATGACGCTTCTTCGTTCTGAAGCCGATTACCATTTGCTCGAACCCTTTGCGCTTGTCGAACGCGACGAGCCGACGGAACTTCCCGATCGTACGATCGAGGGTGAAAAAACGTCGAACATCTTCATCACCGACGTTTACTTTGGTCAAGGTTTACCGAAGGTTCCGCGCGGAACCGTCAAGAAGCTACGCGTTTACGCCGTCAGCTACGGCTACCGCGGAATTGGCGGTCACGACGTCTTCGGTCTTGAAAGTTGCTGGGACGGTCGTCGTCTCCTCGGCGACGCGCCGGTCTACGAGGACGGAAGCGCGTCCTTCAAGATCCCCGCGAACACCCCTGTCTTCATCCAGCCTCTGGACGAGAATGGCGCGGCGGTTCAGTTGATGCGTTCTTGGCTTGTCGGTATGCCCGGCGAAAATCAGAGTTGCATCGGTTGCCATGAAACGCAAAACGACGTTTCCCCGACTGTCGACACGATCGCGCGCACTTTGCCTCCTGTCGATCTCCAGCCCTTCTACGGTCCTGAACGACCCTTTACGTTCCTTGCCGAGGTTCAGCCGATCCTCGACAAGTACTGCGTCGGTTGTCACAACGGCGAGAAGCCCGATCGCCCTAATTTCCAAGACACGACGCCCGGTCCTCACAACTTCTCGAACTCCTATCACGCGCTTGCGCGTTATGTTCGTCGTCCAGGTCCGGAAAGCGACGTTCGACCTTTCCAACCGATGGAATATCACGTCTCCACCTCCGAGCTCGTGAAACTCCTTCGCAAGGGCCACTATAACGTTCAGCTTGACAAAGAAGCGTGGGAACGACTCTTCAGCTGGATTGACGTCAACGCGCCATACTTTGGAACGTGGTCAGAGGTCGCCAACGCCGGTCAAAGCGATCGCGTCAACGCTAGGTTGAACAATATTTCGGATCGCCATGTCGAGCTCAAGGCGCTCTATGCGGACAACGACTTGAATTTCGAATCCGATTCCTACGGTTGGGAACACGTGAAGCGTCCGGAATTCGTCAAGCCTGAAGAGAAGACGCTCGACTATACCGCGCCTTCCGTCCCGAATTGGCCTTTCGACGAGAAGACCGCGCGTTCCATGCAGGTTGAAAGCGCGTCCCTCAACGGCGCGACCCCAGAAAACGGCCTCTTCAAAGTCTCCGTGGAGTCTGAGTCGAAAGCGCGCGTCGCGCTTAACGACGAAATCTCCATCGAACTCGTTCGCATTCCTTCCGGACAGTTCGTCATGGGAGACGAGAACGGTTTTGAAGACGAACTTCCGCGTTGCGTCGCGACGATCGAGAAGCCTTTCTGGATGATGACGACGGAAGTCACCAACGCGATGTACAAGCTTTTCGACTCGACGCACGACAGCCGTTTCATCGATCAGCAGTGGAAAGATCACGTTCTTCCCGGTTATCCCGCCAATCTTCCGAATCAGCCCGTCATTCGCGTGAACTGGCAAGAAGCGACGGAATTCTGCGAATGGCTTACCGAAAAGACGGGAATGAAATTCCGTCTCCCGACGGAAGCCGAATGGGAATGGGCGGCGCGCGCTGGTTCTTCGACCCCGATGTGGTTCGGCGGACTTGACGCCGACTTTGGGGCGTACGAAAACCTTTCCGATAAGCAAACGACGAAATTCGTGGTTCAAGGCGTCAATCCTCAACCGATTGCGAATCCTCCGGCATGGCGCGCGTTCATTCCCCGCGTCGACGAAGTTGACGACGGCAACATGATCGCGTCGAACGTCGGTAGCTACGAAGCGAATCCTTGGGGCCTCTACGATATGCTCGGCAACGTCGCCGAATGGACGGCGTCCGATTACAAGGCGTATCCTTACGACCCGACGGACGGTCGCAACGCGAATTCTCTCGAAGCGAAGAAGGTCGCGCGCGGCGGTTCGTGGCGAGATCGCCCCAAGTGGGCGCGCGCCGGCGTTCGTAGCGAATACGAGTCGTGGCAACGCGTCTTCAACGTCGGTTTCCGCGTCGTTTGCGACGGATCCGTTGAGAAATAAAAGTCGTTGACGCGTACTCTTTAAAGGGCGCTCCTCCTCGAATTGCGAAGGGGAGCGTTCTTTCGTTGTTACGATTTCGTTTAGAGTTGAAGATTAATCCCCATCCCTTGACAAGCTTTCGCAACGTGATAGACTGGAGCGAATTTTTAGTAGTTTAGAAGACGGGGGAAGGTCGAGGCGGCAGAGCGTTGGCTAATCAAACTCGTCTTGGAGGAAGTTGTTGGTATGTCGTCCATTATTCGTCGCCTGGCTTCGTTGCGAAACGTCTACATAATGAACCATTTCATTCGATATTTCACCCTTCTTCCTACGATCTCAACGAAAATAGCGCCCGCGTTGCTACGCAAATGCGGCGTTAAAGTTGGTAAGAATGTTTTCATAGGTCAAGGCGTCTATTTTGACGCTCATCCTGATGCGATCGAGATTGGGAACGACGTTATCATCGCGCCAAACGTCACGATATTGACTCATAAGCGTGATTTACGCGGTTATAAACGCGGAATGAAATACCGCGAGGTTCCGCATGTTGTGAAGCCCGTGAAGCTTTGCGATAATTGTCTCATCGGACTAGGCGCGCTTATCATGCCGGGGGTCACGGTGGGAGAGGGCGGTTGTGTGGCGGCGGGCGCCGTCGTATCGAAGGACGTTCCTCCCCATACGGTTGTGGCCGGCGCTCCCGCGTCTCCGATTCGCGAATACCTTGAAGACGGGGCAAGTCGCCGCATTGGCGCGTGACGGCGATTAAGTAATTGAACCTTCTATCCCTAAAGAAGGAGAATGCGATGGGTGTTGCGGCGTTTATTAGACGCGTGAATTTTCTGCGCAGTACGGTTAAGCCGTTGCATAAAGCGTACGGCGCTTTTTGTTTGCGACATGAATATGCGTATCGGGCGTCGGAGTTTCGTCGCGTTTTTGGCGCGCTTCAGCCGTCGTCAAAACCGCGCGTTTGGCATGTTTGTCTTCCTCATCACGGAAATCTCGGCGATCGCGCTCAAGCAGTGTGCATCCAAAAGTGGTTGCGTGACAATTATCCCGATCGCGAACTTGTCGAAGTCTACTCCCTCGGCTTTTTGGGCGCGAAAGAGTGGGCTAAGCGTCGAATCGTCGAACTCATGGGGAAAGACGATCTTATCTTTTTTCAAAGCGGCTATCACTTCACGGGCGAGTCGCGTCCCGAGCCCATCTACAATTGGTTTACCAAAACCTTCCCGAACAACAAATGCGTTTTCCTCCCCGTGACGGTCAAATTTAGTTCGGAGAGGATCAAAGATCGCATTCGCAAGCGCTATGAGAATCGCAACATAACGCTCATCGCGCGCGATAAAGAGTCTTACGCGACGGCGCAGGAGATCTTTCCGCGTCTTAAAACGATGCTCTATCCAGATATCGTGACGTCTTTGATCGGTCGCGTCGATCTTCAGCCCACGCAACGCGACGGCGTCCTCTTCTGCATGCGCAACGACGAAGAACGCGCCTTCGCCGAGGAGAAGTTGCAAGCGATTCTCGGCAAGTTTAGCGGCGTTCGTCACAAGTTGGTCGACACGAACGTCGGGATGGATTGTCGCCTTCCTCTCGATAAATACGAAGAGGCGTTCATGTCTCTCATACGAGAGTTCTCGACTTACAAATGCGTCGTCACCGACCGTTATCACGGCATGATCTTCTCGCTAATTTCGAATACGCCGACGATCGTCATCAAGACGGCGGATCATAAGGTTGCGTCCGGCGCGGAACAACTTCGCGAGTTTTTCCCAGACTTTTTGACGATTCCCGAGAATGAAGAAAAGTTGGCGGAACAAATTCGTCTTCGACTTTCGCAAGAGGGAGCGACTGTGAAGCTTCCCGATTTGCCATATCAACTTTATTGGTCGAAGCTCAAGTCGCTTATTTGAGTTTTTGAGTTTAGAACAAGTCGAGGAGATGAAAGAAAGATATGGCGGGTAATAAAGCCGGACGGGTGGCGCGACTTCTAATCGACGTAGGGATCTTCGCTTTTGGAAGTCTGCTGAGCAAGATTGTTCAGTTCTTACTCCTTCCGCTTTATACGGGGTGGATGTCGCCTAGCGAGTTCGGCGTGGCGGAGTTAGTTTTTAACCTTTCGCAACTCCTGATGCCCCTGGCTACGTTAAGCGTCGCCAATGGCGTCTTCCGTTACGCGATGGATAAAATCGATCGGAAGACGCTTCTTTCGTCGAGTCTCTTCGTCGTATTGATCGGCGAGATTATCGTGACGGTAGGCGCGTGTTTGACGTCGCTCGTTAGGCCGTTCGACTACGTGACCTTTTTCTGTATCCTTCTTTTAGGGGAGGCGTTAAAGTCTGATTTTTCGAGCATCGTTCGCGGCTTTGGTTACTCCAAGCGTTTCGCGATGGGAGGGCCGGTCGAGGCTCTTCTTTTGGCTCTCTTTAATATCGTCTTTATCGGTTTCTTACAGTACGGGGTCACCGGATATTTGATTTCGCTCGTTCTTGCGAATTACTTGACGTCGCTTTACTATTTTCTCGCGGGCGGTCTTTGGCGGTACGTTGGCGTCAAGGGCGTCGACTTCGGGATGATTAAAGCGCTCCTCCGTTTCAGTATCCCGATGGTCTTCAATACGGCGATCTTCTGGTTCGTCAACATGTCGGGTCGTTTCATCATCATGTGGAACGGGGGTGAGGATTTGGCTGGTTGTTACATCGCGGCAAGTAAGCTCCCCGCGGTGATTAACATGGCGGTGACGATTTTTCAGCAGGCGTGGCAGATATCGTCGACGCGAGAAATTGACAGCGATTCGCGAGACTCGTTCTATTCGACAATATTCGTCCACTACTTTTACTTTGTGCTTGGTTGTTCGGCGTTTGCTGTGGCGATCTGTCCGTTCCTTGCCGATATCCTTCTGAAGAATAGATTTAGAGAAATGGGATACATTCTCCCGCTTCTTTTGACAATAGGTTTGTTGAATGGAATCAGCACGTTTTTTGGAACCTTTTACAACGTATTTAAACGAAATAATATGATCACCGTGTCGTCCTTCACGGCGTCGATCTTCGCCGTTTTCGGCGGCTACTTCCTGAATTTCATATGGGGCCCCGTGGGCGTCGCGATAGGAGGGATCGTCGGCTTTTCCGTGATGGTTGCGATCCGAGTCGTCGATACGCGTCGGCGCTTTGTGCGCGTGACGTGCAATTTAATTCCGATCGTCGCGCTGTCGATCCTCTACGTCATGCAAGTGGTCGTAGGCACGTTGGAGCTATTTGCGGCAAGCGCAATCATCGGCGCGGCGCAGCTTTTGTTGATCTTCTTTTGGGAGCGTCGAACAATCGCGCGTCTGCCCGTTATGGTCAAGAATAAGATTAAAAACCGTCGCCTTAGCGCGTCGGAATGAGCATATTTTTTTATAAAGCGTCCTCGGGGGATGGATTACATTTCCACAATCGCCCGATATCCGCGTTGGCATAGGTAAGGCCTTTAAGTTGAATACGACCTAAGAATAGGAGTTGGAATGTCGTCTCTTTATGAAGATCTTGTGAATCGGAAGGAATCGTTAGCCCTAGTCGGCTTAGGGTACGTCGGCATGCCGATTGCCGTTGCGTTCGCCAAAAAGATTAACGTTATTGGATTTGACCTCAACGCGGAAAAAATCGCGCTCTACAAATCGGGAATCGACCCGACGCACGAAATCGGCGACGAAGGGATCAAAGCGACGACGGTCGAATTCACGTCGGACGAAAAAGATCTTGAACGCGCGCGCTTCTTCGTCGTCGCCGTTCCGACGCCCGTTTACGACGACCATACCCCCAACCTGAACCCCATTGAAGGCGCGAGCAAAATCGTCGGGCGCCATCTTAGTAAGGGAAGCGTCGTCGTCTTCGAGTCCACCGTCTATCCTGGCGTGACGGAAGAAGTGTGCGTTGCGATTCTCGAACGCGAATCCGGCATGAAGTGCGGCGTCGATTTTAAAGTCGGTTACTCCCCCGAACGCATCAATCCCGGCGATAAAGAACATCGTCTCGAAACGATCACGAAGATCGTTTCGGGTATGGACGCCGAGACGCTCGATTGCGTCGCGAAGACGTACGAGCTCGTTGTCAAAGCGGGCGTGCATCGCGCTCCGACGATCAAGGTCGCGGAAGCTTCCAAAGTGATCGAAAATAGCCAGCGCGATATCAATATCGCGTTCATGAACGAACTCTCGATGATCTTCAATCGCATGGGGATCGATACGAAAGCGGTCTTGGAAGCGGCGAGCACGAAGTGGAACTTCCTTCGTTTCTCTCCTGGTTTGGTCGGAGGTCACTGCATCGGCGTGGATCCGTACTATCTGACCTACCGCGCCGACGCGCTCGGATATCATAGCCAAATCATCCTCTCCGGTCGAATGGTCAACGACGGCATGGGCAAATACGTCGCGGAAAACTGCATTAAGAAGCTCATTAGCGTCGGGAAACGCGTCAAGGGCGCGCGCGTCGCGATCCTCGGGTTCACCTTCAAAGAGAATTGTCCCGACACGCGCAACAGCAAGGTTTTCGACATTGTCAAAGAGCTTCGCGAATATGGTATCGAACCGATCATTTCCGATCCTTCCGCGGACGCCGCCGAGGCGAAGCGCCTTTACGGGGTCGATTTGGCGCCCCTTAGCGAGGTGAAGGACGTCGACGCGATCATTCTCGCGGTCGCGCATGCCGAGTTTAAGAAATTTACGCGCGTAGACGTCGACGCTTTCTTTGTCGAAGGTCAGAAGACGCTCCTCGATATCAAAGGTATTTTTGATCGCGATGAGTTTGAAAGCGCCGGTTACGCCTATTGGCGCCTGTAATCCCGCGCTTTAAGAATCGACGCAAGCCGTTTTCACCGTGAGTGAAGACGGCTTTTTTTATAGGAAAAAGAGAAGGATAAAAAGAATGATCGCAACAGGATAGAGCGCGTCGCGCGGAAGGAGAGGCGTCTTGTCGACGATTTCTTCTCGATCCAGATCTCGGATTCGCTCTTGAAGGAACTCCTTCCCCTGTTGGAGCGCACGTTCCTTTGGCGCGTTGCGCAGATCAAGGACGCGTCCTCCCGACGCGGTCGCATATTCGCCGAGCGGCTCCAGTTGAGCGGCGGTTCTTCTTTTTTCTTTCGCAGCAAGGATTCGTTCGGACGCGTCGGGCGCGAAGTAAGCGAAGGGATCGTCCAAAGCGCTCGCCGTGGACTCGCTTGCCGACGCGCCTTCCGCGACGTCTCGACGCGCAGGATCGCAAAGATAATCGATCGTGGCGAGAAGGAAGCGACGGTAAACGGTCTTGTCTTCAAGGGTGCGCAAGCGCCAAAGCTCGTCCGTTCCCTGCCAGGCGACGGCGTTCGTTCCCAACGAGGCGACGGTGAGAAGGGGAATCGGCTCCGCGTCCTCTGTCAGCGGACGCGCTTGGAGCAAGACTTGCGCGGCGCCGTGTTCTTCTATTGCGTGGAAGGCGTAGTTGAGGATCGCGGGCTGTCTCAATTCAAGGAACGGGTAGAGGCGCATGGCGAAGGGGGTCGGTTCGAGGGCGAATTCGTCTTGGCATATCGAGTCGCGCGGATCCGGTTGTCGCGGCGTAATCGGGTGGCCCGGCGCAAGGCGCGCGAAGGATGAAAGAGACCGTCGGGAGTCGCGCGCAAGACGATTGGCGCCGGCGAACCATAGGGACGTCTTCGATCCTTTTTTTTCTACGACGTCGACGATTCTTTCGAGGTCCCCTTTGAGGGCGTCGAGGGAAAGATCGCCGAGGATGATAAGATCAAAACGCGAAAGGGCGTTGCGATCGAGACGGTCGACCGAGAGATTGTGGGGATCGGCGCTTAAACTTTCGGGATCGGCGTTGAGGAGCGTCGTTTTGAGTTCGATATTTTCGATCCCGCGGAGGGTCTCGCGAAGATAACGATATTCAAATCGCGGATATTCGTCGACGAGGAGGACGCGCGTCTTTTTTTCGTTGGGGGTGAGGGTGAAGCTCTCGCCGTTGTCTTCGACGTCAAATTCGTCGGATTGAAGAGGGGGAGAGCGTCGTATCGACTCGAAATTTCCGAGCGCGTCGTCGGTATGGTCTCGCGCTACGAGGAGGTAGATTCCGGGAGTCTTTGCCTTTTGGGGATTCCAGGAAGCGCGATAATCGACGGTCGACTCGGGGGCGACGGTTAGGGTTTGCGCGTCGATCAAGTCTGGATCGGCGTCGTCGACGCGGCCCCATAACTCGACGCGGACGTCGCGCTGTTGGTCGGCGCCTTCAAGGGTAATTCGCGCCGCGACGGACGCGTCTTTCCCTTTTTCCTCGGGGCGCGTTACGACAAGGTTCTCTAGGCGCCAATTAAAGGCGTTTTGGGCGTTGCCGAGTAAGACGACGTCGATCTTTCCCGCGCGCTTCGCTGGCAAACCGGTATGTTTGACGTCGGGATTGACGATCCCGTCGGTGAAAAGAAACACGCGACCGGGGGCGTCGCGTAGCGCGTCGAGTAGTTGAGAAGCGTTTTTCCCTGCGTATGGATCGCGTTGCGAAAGACGCGTCGCGCTCAATGAGACGCGAGAAGCTTGGGCGATTTGGATAGCGTTTTTTTCCAATTCTTCGCCGAGGTCGAGGGGAAGAGCGCCCTCTTGACCGCGTCGCGTCATGCTTGCGGAGTCGTCGAGTAACGTTTGGACAGCGACGGGGCGTTCGATTCGACGCGTCGCTGTCGGCTCAAGGTAGAGAAGGAGAAGGGCGACAAGCCAAAGGAAGCGAATCGCAAGGCCGACGACCGCGCGCGTTTTGGACAATCTTTCGCCGCGACGGAGGCGCGCCGCAAAGGTCGACGCAAGGAGGGCGAACGTTAAAAGGAACGTTGAGCAACTAACGACGAGCTCGAAGGTCGAGCGTTCGCTCTCCAGTCCCCACGTCATACGCGACCGGAGTCGGACTCCGTCTCCGCGCCCGACTTATCGTCGTGTTCCATTCCCGCGACGGCGACGCCGACCGTCACGAGAATCGCGCCGACCGCAATCATCCACGTGAATTTTTCGTGGAAGAAGGTAAGGCCCGCCAAAGTCAACGTAATCGTCTGCGCGTTGGCGATCATCGTTTGCTTGAGGACGAAGAGACGACGCAAACTTTCCGTTTGGAAGTAAAAACCGATCATATTGGCGACGCCGGCGGTGAGGACAAAGCCCCAGCAGGGCGCGGGGGGAGCGAGCCATTCGGCGGGGCCGCGCTCAAAGGTAAGGCAAGTTCCGCAAACGAGGGCGCCGACGCCGGTGACAGCCGCCATGTTCAGAAGGGTGGGAAGGTATTCGTTCGGGCGTCCGGAGCGCTTTTCTTCCTCCGGAGTCGTCTTAGGAGCGCCGAGCAACTTTCGAGTGACGGAGAGCTGCGTGGCGTATCCCAGGGCCGTGAGAAGAACGCACAGAAGCCCCAGCCCGATGCGAAGCGGTTTCCCCGCGACCGTCGCGTCAAGGGAGACGTTTCCGCCGCTTAAGAGCCAAACGGCGATAATGAGTAGGACGAGGGCGCAGAGCCTCGATTTCGTGACGCGTTCCTTCAACCAGATTGCGCCGAAAAGGGAGGTGATGATGAGCTGAACCGCTTGGATCAACGGCGTGGCGAGGGCGAGCCCTAACGCCGCGTAGGCGATTAAGTGATTTCTTGCGCCTACTAACTGACAAGCGACGCCTGCGAAGGCGACGAGCAGAAGAACCTTCCAAGTCGGAAAGCGGAATTTGCCACGGCAGAGTTGTACGAGGATTATGGGAGTGACGCAAAACACCGTCGTGAGTTCTTTTACGGCGATCGACCAGTCCGAACTGACGTCGGGATAATTGGTCAAGCCTCTGAGAGAAGCAAGTGAAACCGTATAGAACAAGGCGGAAATAACAGCGTAGAGAAAACCTTTATTCTCTTCCGCACGCGTCTTTTTAAAGTCCAAATCTTCCGCGGACGTATTCTCGCAAACTTTAGCCGACATAACCTTTATCTCCTGCGGCACATTATACTTTCTGGATTAGACGCGTCAAGGAAACGCGCCTGGCTCCCCGAGAGCACGCGTCCTTGCCAATATGAGAATGGAGCGTATAATGACTTGGCGGAATTGTAGTTAGACGCGCGGTTTGTCAGCGGCGCGTTGTGTGTGTCATGAGAAGGCCGAGTTATGAACAAGAGACTATTGACGGGGCTTCAGCCCAGCGGCGAATTAACGATCGGGAATTATATTGGCGGTATTCGTCAGGTTGTGAACTACGAGAAGGATTACGAGACGTTTCTTTTTGTGCCTGATATGCATTCAATAACGGTTCCTCAGGATCCCGAGACGTTGCACAGACGCGTTCGCGAAATTGTCGGCATGTATTTGGCTTGCGGCGTTTCCCCGACGGAGAATCATATTTACGTTCAGTCGGAGATTCCGCAGCACGCGAATCTTTCGTGGATCCTCGAATGCTCCGCTTATATCGGCGAACTTTCTCGAATGACTCAGTTCAAAGCGAAGGCGGAAGGAAAGAAGGAGATCGGTTGCGGGCTCTTTACGTACCCCGTTCTTATGGCGGCGGATATTCTTCTGTACAACGCGCAGTATGTTCCCACGGGCGCCGACCAGAAGCAGCACGTCGAACTTGCGCGTAATCTTGCGCAGCGCTTCAACGCGAAGTACGGCGAGACCTTCGTGATTCCGGAGCCTCTTATTCCGAAAGTTGGCGCGAAGATTCGCGATCTTCTGTCCCCTGATAAGAAGATGAGCAAGAGCGCGGCGAATCCTCGCGGATCGATCTTCTTGAACGATCCGGAAAAGGCGATTCGTAAAAAGATCATGGGCGCGGTCACCGACTCCGACACGTTCGTGAAGTTCGACGAAGAGAACAAGCCCGGCGTGTCGAACCTCTTGGCGATCTACGCGTGTTTTTCCGACACGACGATCGAAGAGACGGAGAAACATTTCGCCGACGCGCGTTACGGTGATCTGAAAAAAGAAGTCGCGGAACTTCTCGTCGAAAAGTTGACCGTTCTTCAGGACAAGTTCGCCGAAATTATGAAGTCGGGACTCGTCGACGAAACGCTTGATCGCGGTCGCGACGCCGTCCGTCCAATCGCCGAAGAAACTTACGACAAGGTTCGTCGTCTCGTCGGACTCGGTCGTCTTTGATAATATTACCTGAGACTTTACGTAGCGCGCTTCCATCGAGGGAGCGCGCTTTTTTATTTTGGCGAGATATTGGCGTGAATTTTGCTTTTGTCGTTAACGTCTAAGGAATGTATTTTGAAGTAACAAGACTCGCAAAGCGTTGTTATTATCAGCATAAGGAATGGACGGATGACAACTTTTTCCAGAAGAATCGACCGATATGGGCGCGTTACGGCGATGACTGTGACAAATTGGGATTGTTATCGAAATCCGCGAAAGGTAAAGAAATTTGCCGATCAGGAACATCCGGCAATCACCGTGACGAGCGCATACGGTCGGGCTTTTAAATACTACTCTTACGTGCGGGAACAACGCGATTTAAATAGCGTTCGCACGGGGTTCAATATCGTCGACGAAGAGCGCACGCGTCATATTCTGAAAGGGAAGCCGTTGGTCGGGAGCGTTCGATGCAAGTTTCAGAGCGACGATCAGCCTCTTTCCGTCGTCTGCGGCTGGGAAGGGGGGCACGCGAATCCCGACGCCGTCAAATTTGGAAAAACGCAGATCCCCGAATTTTGGACGAACGACCGCTTCATGTATGAAGTTTCCGACGTCCTCACCGACGCGAAAACGCGGTGGAGTCCGCAAGTTCAAGACGCTTCCGTGCGATCCGATTCTTTCGAATCTCCCCGTTACGTTTGCGTTGAAGAGCGATATGGCGTGCCGATTCGCGTCGTGGCCGAATTGACCGACGACGGTTTCCGATGCGTTACGGCCTTCCCCGATTATTCTCATAACGCCCCCGTGATTAAAACGTCCGATACAAAAAGGCCCTCGACGACTTAGTTGAAGGCCCCTGTGGAAGCGAAGAAAACTCAGCGTTCTATCTGGGTGGCGACGAGGCTCTTACCGCAGTATTTCTCGCGAAGTTTCGGTTTCTCGATCTTTCCCGTGGGATTGCGGGGCACGACGTCGAAGATGAATTTCTTCGGACGCTTGTAACGCGGCAGGGCCTCGCAGAATTTCACGAGAGATTCTTCGTTCGGTTCGCGACCCGGTTTGAGCTCGACGATCGCGACGGCGATTTCTCCAAGACGCGAATCAGGGAGCCCGATGACGGCGACGTCCTTGATATCATCGTGACGGCGCAAGAAATCTTCAATTTGAACGGGGTAGAGATTCTCGCCCCCCGTGATGACGACGTCCTTCTTTCGGTCGACCAGATAAATGAATCCGTCTTCGTCCTTGCAGGCCATGTCTCCCGTAAAGAGCCACCCGTCCGCGAGAGTCGCCTTTGTCGCTTCCGGGTCGTGATAGTATTCGCGCATAACTCCAGGCCCCTTGACCGCGAGTTCACCGACTTCTCCTTGCGCGACTTCTTGGCGATTTTCGTCGACGATACGCGCTTCCCAGCGGTAGCCTGGTTTGCCGATCGCGCCGACCTTATGAATATTTTCCACCCCTAAGTGGACGCAACCTGGACCGGTCGATTCGCTCAAACCGTAATTCGTGTCGTATTCGTGGAGGGGGAAGACCTTTTTCCAGCGCTTGATGAGGCTGGGGGGCACGGGCTGCGCGCCGATGTGCATCAGACGCCACTGCGAGAGGACGTAGCCGGAAAGATCGACTTCTTTGGAGTCGATGGCGTCGAGTATGTCCTGCGCCCACGGAACGAGGAGCCAAACGATTGTGCAACGCTCTTCCGAGACGGCGTGCAGGATCGTCTTAGGCTTGACCCCGCGCAGTAGAACCGCCTTCCCGCCAACCAGGAAACTTCCGAACCAATGCATCTTCGCCCCGGTGTGGTAGAGAGGGGGAATGCACAGGAAGACGTCTTGTCGGGTTTGGGAATGGTGACGCTGCTCAGTGAAACACGCGGACGTCAGGCTGCGATGCGGGTGAAGGATCGCCTTCGGAAAGCCGGTGGTTCCGGAAGAGAAGTAGATGGCGGCCTCGTCTTCGCTCGTGAGCTTGATTCCGGGGGTCTCGTGCGACGCGTAAGGGATGAGGTTATGGAGGGGTTCCGCAAAGGTTGGGCAATTATCCCCTAAGAAGAAGAGGGATTTGACCCCTTCGAGTTGGTCGCAAATGGTTTCGACGCGTCCGATGAATTCGGGGCCGAAGACGAGATAACTCGAGTCGGAGAGTTCAAGACAATATTTGATTTCCTCGGCGGCGTATCGGAAATTGAGAGGCACGGCGACGCAACCCGCCTTGAGTATGCCGAAGTATATGGGGAGCCATTCGAGACAGTTCATGAGGAGAATGGCGACCTTGTCTCCCTTTCGCACGCCTCGGCTCAGCAGGAGATTGGCAAAGCGATTGGAGAGTTCGTTGAATTTTTTCCAGGTGGTGGAACGCCTCATTCCCAACGGATGGGTAGGAGGTTCGATGAGATCGAAATCTTTCCAGGTGATGCGTCGCGTTTCGCCCTCTTCTGGAGAGATTTCAACCAAGCTGACGTCGCCGCCGTAGAGAAGGGCGTTTCTTTCAAGGATTTCTATAATAGGCGTATTTTCGTCAATAGTCGGCAACTCTGTGGGCGTCGTCATAATATCTCCTAACCTAAAAACGCCGCTTTAGACGACGGCGTCGCTTATTATTCAAGCGCCGGCGGTCTTCGAAGAACGGAGCGAATGTCACCGCTGGCAAACAAACCTGAATTATACTTTTTTTCTGTGCCAGAGGCAAGTCGGAGCGAGATAAACGTTATGCTTGACGAATTTTGGGGAAAGGGGATAATGGCCGGGAGATTTTAGAGCACCTCGCCTGTTAGGTTAGGCATAGAGGAGGATTGTCTTATGTCGTTGCGTCATTCGGATCATGCAACAGAAAAAACGAACGTCACGCGCCTCTTAGAGACCGCCGGCGTCCCTTTTCGCACCTTTGAATATGAGGTCGACGAGAACGATTTGTCGGGCATGCATATAGCGGAAGAAGCCAAAGTCGAGCCGTCGAGCATGTTTAAAACGCTTGTGATGAAGGGTGAAAAAAAGGGTTATTTTGTCTGTTGCCTTCCCGTCTGCGACGAACTCGATCTTAAAAAGGTCGCGAAGGCGTTTGGAGATAAGAAGTGCGATCTTATTCCCATGAAGTCGTTGCGCGATCTGACCGGTTATATAAGAGGCGGGTGTTCGCCGATCGGAATGAAAAAAAAGTTTCCAACGTTAGTCGACGAAACGGCGATCTTATTCGACGAGATCTATATCAACGCCGGTATGCGAGGGATGATGGTGATCGTTAATCCCAATCAACTTGTCGAGTATATTGGCGCGACTCTTGTTGATCTTGTGAAGTGACGCGCCGTCTCTCTAATGATGCTAGGTTGTTGCTGATTGTGTTTTGCAAAGGGGCGTTTTATGCAGACTTCAATGCGTTTTACAACCGCTCTTACGATTCTTGCATGCATTTCGCACAACAAGGATCAACGCGTAACGAGCGAGTTTGTCGCTCGAAAAATCAAAGTTAATCCGGTGACGATCCGTTGTATTATAGGTCAATAGCGCAACGCCGGAATTGTCAAAGTTTGTCGAGGCGTTGAGGCGCGGAGTACGCGCGCTCCCCTGAGCAGGTGACTTTTATGGACGTGTATAGAGCGATCGGCGAGGTGTTGTATGAAGAAGGACAACTCGTTTTTCCTTTTCCTGAGCCGCGAGAGCTTGATTGTCCGTTGTCGCGTTCTTTTCAGCTTTCTCTTCGACGCCGCCTTTCTCAAGTTCAGCGCATAATGGTCGACTGTTTCCGCAATATGACGATCGCGGATCTTAATGCGCGATTTTGAACGTTGCTTAAAAAGCGACGGCTTAAATCCTTTCACGCGCGGAACAGGATCAGATGAGAGCTAGTCGCGCGCGTCTCCTTTTCTTCTTTCTCTTCTCCTCTTCTTGTAAGACGGCGCGCGACGGTATAATGGGCGTGGGCGCTCTTTTATACGCGCTTGAAACGCTATGAAAACGAGGTTTGTTATGCTCTTTGTGCAATATCCTAAATGTACTACGTGCCAAAAAGCGAAGGCGTGGCTCGACGCGCAGAACGTCTCTTATACGTCGCGAAATATTAAAGAAGAACAGCCGACGCTCGACGAGTTGACTCAATGGTTCAATGCGAGCGGCCTTCCGATCAAAAAGTTTGTCAACACGAGCGGACTCTTGTATCGTTCGATGGGGCTTAAAGACACGTTGCCGACGATGAGCGACGCTCAGGTTCTCGAGCTTTTGGCGACCGACGGAATGCTGGTCAAACGTCCGATTCTTGTCGGGCTGAATTGCGTCCTCGTCGGATTCAATGAAGAGGCGTGGCGCGGCGCTCTCGAAGGGATTTTTCAGAAATGAATTTTGAGTTCTTCAAACTTGAGATATTCATCCCCGAGGAAAATTTCAACGACTTGCGCCGCGCTTTGATCCAGGTCGACGCCGGGCACATCGGAAAATATGACGCGTGCCTCTCCTATTCGCGCGTGACGGGGACATGGCGACCGCTCGAAGGAGCCTCCCCGTATATCGGAACTATCGATTCGATCTGCGAAGCGTCTGAGCTCAAAGTCGAAGTGATTTGTCGCGCCGTAAAACTCGACGAAACCCTCGCCGCCGTTAAGCGCGTTCATCCTTACGAGGAGCCCGTGATTAACGTCGTGCCCTTGTGGCGAACAGGGCTAAATTAATCCTTTCTTTTCTCCCTTCACGTTTATTTGGGAAGGTTAGACATGCAGACAGTGGGAACCACCGCGCCGGATTTTTCGTTGCTTGAGCAAAACGGCGTCGCTCACACGCTCTCCGAATATCGAGGCGAGTCCCTCGTGTCGTACTTCTATCCGAAGGATTCGAAGTCCGGTTGCGCGAAACAGGCGTGCGAATTTTCGCGTTTAGCGCAGGATTATGCGCAGAAGGGCGCGGTTATCGTCGGAGTGAGCAAGAACTCCGTCGCGTCGCATAAGAAGTTCGAGACGAAGAACGAACTTAATTTTACGCTCCTTTCCGACCCCGAATTGACGACGTTGCAGGCGTACGACGTATGGAAAGAAAAGAAGTGCGCGGGCAAGGTTTCGACGGGGACGTGGCGAACGACGTATGTGATTGATCCTGAAGGGGTTGTCGCGCGCGCGTACGACAAAGTGAAGGCGGCGGAAAATCCCGCCCAAGTTCTTGCGGATTTGGAGGGGTAATTGTTCGCGACGGAAAATAGCTTCACGGGCCTGCGGAAGTTGGCGGAACTTCTTTCGGCGCTTCGAGATAGAGAATCGGGCTGTCCGTGGTTTCGTCAACAGAAGCTTGAAACGCTTAAACTTCCGTGCGTCGAAGAGACGGCGGAGGTGGTTTGCGCGATCAATGAGAAGGCGGCGTCGGGGGATTCGACGAACCTTTGCGAGGAGCTCGGCGATCTTCTGACGACGACCCTCTTTATGATCGAGTTGTGCGAGGAAGAGAATCTCTTTACGCTCGACGACGTCGTTTCAAGCGCTAATGAGAAATTGATCCGGCGTCACCCTCACGTCTTCGCGGGGGAGAAGTTCGGTTCTTACGAAGCGCTTGTCGAGCGCTACAAGGAGATCAAGAGACGCGAAAAAGAGGGGCGGAATTCGAGTCCCGTCCCTCTTTTTGAAGCGTTTGAAGAAGTGAAAACACTGATCGATCGCGCCAAAGAACGCAAGTTGCGCGATCTTCCGTAGTTTGCGTTAAACGGAAAGCTTGGGTCTTGCCGCCTGCTCGATCGTCTTTTTTCGCAAAATTAGGAAGACGCGGACGCAAACGGCGACGGAGAGACAAGACGAAATCGGCGCGGCAACCCCAACGTCAAAGAGGGTGAAGTCGCTTTCTCGACTGATGACGTACGACAGAGGAATACGCGCGATGAATGCGATAATCGTGCTGTGTAGCGGGACGATCAACGTTTTGTCGCAACCGCAGAAGTATCCGTTCAGGTTGAAGATCAGCGCGACGAGAACGCAGTCGATTATGAAGGAACGCAAATACAGCCCTCTTTGACGCGCGACTTCATTGACGTGTGTGAAATGGCCTGTGAAGTACGTTGCCAAAAACTGGCGCTACAGCCAGAAGACGACGCCGAAGGTCGCGGCGATTACGGTTCCCCACAAGCCGACGCTTGCCACGCGCTTAGGTTGTTTGGCGCCCAGGTTCTGCGCGATCGCCGTCGTCGCGGCGTTTGCGAAAGCGACGGCGGGAAGGAAAAAGAAGCTGATGCATCGTTGCGCGACGCCGAGTCCAGCCGCTTCCATCACGCCCATCGAATTGACGATCGCTTGGATGACGAGGAACGAGACGCTTGTGAAAACGTCTTGCAACGCGAGAGGCGTTCCGATCCCAAGAATGCGCTTGAGGGAATCGAAATTGGGCAAGAAGTGTTGGCGATGGAATTCGATCGGGAAGCGTTTTATGCGGATATAGACGATTGCCGCGACGAAACTTAACGCGATAGACGCGACCGTGGCGATCGCCGCGCCAAGGGGGCCCATGCCGTAATGCGCGACAAGGAGAAGATCCCCGAGAATGTTGGCGACGCATGAAACGCCGACGAAGATTGTCGGCGTAACGGCGTCTCCAAATCCTCGATAAATTGTGCCTATGACGTTATAGCCAATGACGAAGGGGATTCTGCACGCGGCGGTAAAGACGTATTGGCGCGTGGAATCAAGCCTTCGATCATGTAACGATCGACTTGTATTGAAGAGTTTTTATCTTCCATCTTAAAGATCGTTTTTTTGAAGAGGCGCCGATGATCTCCGGCGTGTGGAGAACTGTTTGCACAGTTGTTGATTATTTTAAGGTAGACTGTTTTTTGTGAAGACGGATGCAGACGAAATCTTTTTGCGTTTTTTGCTCTTTTTTTTTCTTGAAAAAGTGATTAGAGTGGGACAAAAGATTTTTTAACGGGCCGTTTCGTTCCTTAGTTGAACGGGACGACGTTTTGATCCGAAAAAAGACGAACAGGTCGATGATTTTAGGCGTCAGGAGGACGTATCGTGGCGGATAATATGCTAAAGGGAATCGCATGGCTTGCTATGATTCTACTTGCGACGCTTGGCGCTTTGACGTTTCTTCCCGAAAGCGCATGGGAATCGTGTCCGCCGCCTCTAAGCCCCGTTCGATCGTCTCTCGCTAAGTTCTGTATTGCGCCCGCCAAGTATCACGCCCAAGCCGCCGCCGATGCGTCTGTCGTTCCAGTCGAAGAATCCGCGTGTTTACCCGGAGGCGGCGACGATTCTCTTTGCGCGGAATCGCGCGTGCAGATCGCTTCTCCGACCGCGCGTCCCCGTATTTTTCAAGAACGCGGCGATCCGCTCGACTCCCCCGTCGATTCTCGATTTGCCGACGTGGCTACGGAATTCCAGGAGCCTGTCGCGCCCACGGTCGGCGCGCCTCCCGCCGCATCTATTCTTCCTCAGAATTCTTCCGAAACCGTGCCTCTCGCAACGCCTGAAAACCTCGTCGACAATCCTCTCGACGGTTCGATCTTCAACGGCTCGGGAGACGGTTTGGACGACTCGTTGACGTCTCTCGTCGATCCCCCGACAACCCCGGAATTCTCCGAGGCTAACGCGATTCTTAACGATCACGACGCGGCGACTGCTTCGCAACAGGACGGCGCCGCTCCGTTGAATGTCGCCGCGGTTCCCGTAGTCGCGCGGCAGAATGAAAACGTCGCGACTTTGACGGATCCAATGCCGGAAGGCGTCGCGGAGTCCTCCACGCCTTCGACTCCCCAGTTGCCGTCGCAAGAGAATATGACGGCGCAGCCGCGAACCTTAGCGGAAGCAGGCGCCGCAATGACCGCCGCCGCTCCTCGGATCCCCGTTGCGCCGTCTCCCGCGTCGGCGTCTCAGAACGCCGTTTCCTGCGCCGATTCCGCTCAAGGGGCGCAAGATCCCGCTGCGTGCGCGGCTCCCGCGACGCCGACTCTCGCCGATTTAATCGCCGCGAAAAATTATCCCGCCGCCCTTAACCTTGCGTTAAACGGCGCGCGCGACGTCTCCTCCGCAACACAAGCGCGCGATATTTTCGTCGCGCTCAATATGCTAAGGCGATATTACGTCGCTCAGGGACAAATGGACGTCGTCGCGCGGATCAACACAACCCTCGACGGTTTGGCTTTTGAAATCTTCTATAACCCAAAGCGCGCGATCCTCGAGCCGATGCGTCAAACGTTGCCGGGCGAAACTCTCGAAGCGATCGCGAGGGAATACAACGTTTCTCCCGAGATGATCGCCGTTATTAACGGCGTTCAGCTTCCCGTGGATTCCCCGCTTCCACCTGGCGCGCAACTCAAAGTTTTTCGCGGCCCGGTCATCGCGGAAATCTCCGCGTCTCGTAAAGAGCTCCTGTTGACCTTCAACGGACTCTACGCCGGTCGATTCAAGTGCGGAATTCCGCGTCAGGACGCGAATTTTAGAGGAGCCTGCGACGTTGAAACGTTGATCGAGAATCCCTCGTGCGACGCTGTCGATCTTTCCGGCTCAAAAATCACTATTCCTGGCGGAGCCCCCGAGAATCCTCTGGGCGCGTATTGGATCGGTCTCTCGGGAGGTCACGGATTGCAAGGGACGAATCGCGCGGAACTGGTTGGAACAGACGTGCCTGAAAATGGCGGTTTCATCTTTAGCAATCGAGAGATTTCGCAGTTGAAAATCTTCCTCGCCGTCGGCACGAAGGTTTATTTCACCGACTGAAAGATACATAATAAATATAAAGGCCCCCGTGACGGACGAGGGCCTTTTTTATTTCTATCTAACGTTCGCTCGTATGCTTCCTGATTTCGGAAGAAGAGACGTCGTCGATAAAGACTTCTTGGGGAATAAACTCGCAAAGTTGGCGCAACGCGGGGGGGAGTTTTTCATTCAAGGTTTCCGATGAGAGAATTTCCCCTTTGTATCTGCGCGTAAAGACGAGAAATCGCGCGTTTAACGCACGGAGTTCTTCGAGGACGGAGTCGCGCTGGAGGAGGCTGTTATTCTCGTATTTCAGGTCGGCGAGACGCAGAATCGTGTCGGTTCCAGCGATAAAGACGGCGCCGGGGAAGATCCGCGCTTTT
>CAVGEG010000001.1:40426-53093 GCA_963628165.1 Paratractidigestivibacter sp.
GCTTTTTGGACGAATCGCGGGGCGTTGACGATCCAAAGCGTCGAGTTTGGGACGCGCTCGTTGAGCTGCGCTGCGCGGCGCGCGAGTTCTAGCGGATCGAGAGGCGGCTTGTCGACGTTATGCGCGGAGATTTCAAAAGCGACGGGTAGACAGAGGCGCGACGAAGCGATTTGGGCGATCGCGGCGTGTCCTCGATGCGCGGGATTAAAGGAGCCGGGGAAGAGAAGATAGGGGACGTTTTTTTGAGGGGATCGAGGAAGAGGCGCGACGCGTCCATTTTTTGCGAGCAGGGCTTGTCCGTTGGCGTCTTCCGGCGCGTAGAGAAAGGCCGCGGCCTCCGGATTGACGAAGACGGAGGAGACGGAGGCGACGTCGTCGCACGAGAGAGGTTCGAGGGTTTGAAGAGGGAGCGACTCTTTCTTTTCCGTCCAGTAATCTTCTCGAGGAGCGTTCTCAAATTCCCAGACGACTTTCTTGAGGGTAGAGAAGATGAAATCGGCGGCGAGTCTTTCTTCTTGAGCGCGAGATCGGGCGTTCTTTTTGAGGGTTAGCGATGCGGAAAAAGCGCCGAAGCGCGAGAGGACGGAGCAGTAAACGCGATGTTCTCCCTTTTTTGGGTGTTCCGACACGAGGGTCGCGGTTGCGCCGATCCCTAGGAGCGCGCTCGGATCGGCGTCTGGGGCGACGACTTGGGCGCGACGCAGCGCTGCGGCGGCGAGGAGACGCGCCGTGCGTTCCGACGTGTAATTTTCGGGGTGAAATCCTAGAAAATCGTCTGTCGCTAGCGGCGCGTAAGGTATACGCCCTTCAAGAAAGGTTTGGGACGCGCCGGGCACGGAGAGGTAATCCGAGAGGAACGCGGAACCGCCGCCGGAGATCGTAACGACGAATTTCAATTGGGATTGGCGAAGTCTGGATATGACGTCGAAATGCATTCTTGGATCCTTTTAAGAAAAGGCGCGCGAAACGTTTTTCGTAGCATTATAGTGAAAACGCGAGGTCGTACAATAAAGAACCGCGACGTTGCGTTGCACAGCGTCGCGGTTTCAGTTAGCGTTCAATCAAAGGAAACGACTCACTTGATGTTGTTCTTGTAGCCGGTCGCGCGGTCGCGTTGTTGGTCGTTACCCTTTTCGATAACGACGTCGAGAGCGCTCTTGAAGAGTTCCTTGTCTTGCTTGCGGAGATAATCCTGGTGAGCGAGGTCAAGGATAGCGTTCATCGCTTTGTCGGAGAGCTTGGCTTCGTCGACCTTGGAGAGGGCGAAGCGAACCGAATCGAGGGTGCGGACGGCGCCGACGCGTTCGAGAACGAGGTTGCGTTCGTCGTCGCGGGTCGCGAGCTCGAAGGCGGTCTTCAAGTTGGCGAGCTTGTCGTCGTCGGACATGTCGATTCCGTCGCGATCGTCAGGAAGAGAAACGACGCGGACGAAGGCGCGGAGCGCTTGGATTCGAAGCTGTTCGGGGAGCTTCTGATCCTTGGCGGCGTCGAGAAGTTTTTCCCAAACGACGGCGTTGGGCCAATTGCTCATAGCGCGGATGGTGAGAGCAATCATTTGAGGCTGACCGGAAGCGAGACCCTTTTCCATTTGTTCGAGAGCCGCGTCGCCGCCGATACGTCCCAGAAGCATGAAGATCTGGGCGCCGTTGCCGTTGTTCATCATCTTGACGACAGGAGTCGCGTCGCCGTCGCAAAGTCTGGAGATGATTTGCTCGGCGCGGTCGCGATCGCCGCCCTGAGGAATGGCAAGGAAGGCGTTGACGAAGTCGGGAATGTTCTTCTTGGAGGCGAGCTGTTCAGCGGCGGAAAGGAGCTGCAAACGAACGGCACAGTCGTCTTTCTTAGCAAGATCGAGAAGAGAAGCGACTTCGTCTTTGTCGTAACGACGGCTGGCGACGTTAGCAAGAGAGACGAGGTTGTCGTTGTTCTTTTCTTTCTTGAGGGCGGCGGAGAGAGCGGCGTTGAAGTCGTCGCTTTCGATGTTCGCCATGACGCGTTCAACGAGTCCGCGGTCGAAGGAGAAGGCGCCGTAAAGGGCGTCGAAGTTCTTGCCCGTGCCGATCTTCTCGAGGACGAGGATCGCGGCGCGCTTGACGAATTCGTTCTCGGACTTGAGAGAATCAAGGGCGATTCCGATATAGGCGGCGTCGTCTCTGACGCGGATAGCGCCTAACGCGCGCGCTTTATCGTCGTCGGAGAGATCGTTGAATTTCGCCATGTAGTCGGCAAATTCTTCGCCGGAGACGTAGGGAAGAGACTGAGGAAGCTCGGTTTCGACGCCGATGGTAAGGTCGACGTTGAGGTTGACGAGATAGCCGTCGATCTTCTTAGGATCGTCGATCTTTTCCTTGGCGGCTTTGAGGGCGTCGACCGCCTTTTCAGAACCGATTTGGATGAGGGCGCGCGCCGCTTCGTCGAAGAGCGCGGGTTCGTCGCTGGTAAGGAAGGGAGCGAGGACCTCGACGCAGGAGTCGTCGCCAACCCAACCGACGAGGTGGAGGAGCCACTGTTTGGTAGCGGTCGGATAGTCTTTGCCGAGCGCGTCTTTCATGAGCGAGAGGGTGGCTTCGCGTTGATCGACTTGCTGGAGGCAGAGATTCATCCACGTTTGCTGGGCGTTCTCCATATCCTTGATCTGATCGGCGTTGGTCCAATCGCTTGGAGTCATTTTTTCGACGGTAGCCTCGAAGGTTTCGGCGGCGTCTTGGGCAAAGCTCGGCGCGGCAAAGGCGCAGAGAGACAGGGACGCTGTAAGGATCAGCGCGGAATTTTTCAAATTGAATTTCATGTATTCGTCTCTATTTCTGTATGTTAAGCGCAGAGTAATCTCCGCGCGCTTTTCTTTTGAAAAAACCGATTATGACGCGAAACCTCAAACGACGGGAATGACGTACGGATAACGCTGGACGCGAGCGACGTGGTTGTTCGCTTCCTCGTCGTTGATGAAACGGCAATTCGCGGCGTCCCACTGGAGACGACGATTGAGTTTGTGACCGATCGCGATGAGCTGGCAAAGAGACGCCGTGCAAGCTCCGTAGAGGAAGTCCTGGAACGGTCGGAGACGGTTGCGGACGCAGAAAGCGAAGTCGTCGGCGATGTTCGTCGCGCCGCCGGAATAACGGCGAACTTCGACTGGATGGAGGGGCTCCATCTTCTGGCCGTGACGATACTCGCCTTCGGCGCCGACGAAGGTGACGTCGTGCGGGCCGTTCCACGCGTGATACATCTTAACCCCGTTTTTGAAGACGGCGCAGACGTAATCGGAACCGTTGTATCCGCGAGGAAGAATCTCGACGGGTTCTTCAGCGTCGACGCCGAGGGCGTACATGGCGCCGCCAAACTTGTGAGCGCCCCAGTCGGCGAGGAAGCCGTTGCCGTATTCGGTATAATTGCGCCAACCGCCGCCGTAGCTTCCGGAGCAGCGTTCGCTGTTGTAAGGAGCGAGAGGCGCTTGTCCTTGCCAACGATCCCAATCCATTCCCTCCGGAATCGGCTGTTCGGGGAGATAGCAATGTCGCGGAGGATTGCCCAGGCCGACGAAGACTTCTTTGACGTCGCCGATGCAACCGCTTTGGATGATAGGAGCGATGTAACCGTAGTCTTCCATAACGCGCTGGCTACCGCTTGTGCAGACGCGGTTGTACTTACGCGCGGCTTGGACGATCAAACGAGATTCCTGAAGGGTGAGCGTCAACGGTTTTTCGCAGTAGACGTCTTTACCGGCGCGGCAAGCTTCGACGGAGATCTTCGTGTGCCAGTGGTCTGGAGTAGCGCAGACGATAGCGTCGACGTCCTCGCGTTCAAGGGCGTCTTCGTAATGTGCGTAACCGACGGCGTCTTCGTTCCCATAACGCTGATTAACACGACCCTTGGCGTGATCGAGGTGAGCTTTGTAGCAGTCGCAGACGCCTAAGACGTGATAATTGGAATTATTGAGGAACCCGCCGAGGAGTTCGTTACCGCGATTTCCCAACCCGATGTGGAAGAGGTTGATTTTGTTGCTCGGCGCAACTCCGCCGTCATATCCTAAAACGTTAGCAGGAACGAGTTGAGGCGCAGAGAAGGCCGCCGCCGTCGCGGCAAGGAAGGAACGACGACTGATTTTACTGGCTTGTTTTTTCATCTATATATTCCCTTCTTGACGAATGGAGCTATTTGGGGACAAAGTTGCAGGCGCCGTAATAAAACCAACAGACTTTGTTTCAGAGATTGAGTGGATTATACAAAAGATATATTGTTTTAATAGAGTCCTTGTATAAACTTTCTCTGGTAAAGAGTGAAAATTCTCCTAAGCAGGATAAATTACCCTCATTTTTTTGACATTATAAACAAAGTGAACTAAAAAGTCCAACTGTAGAGCATAAAAATTTTGTTTTTGTACAAAAAAAGAAAGAGCGTCGCCCATTGGGGTGACGCTCTTTCTTGCGGTTGAGTTGATTTTTTACGGAATCGCGACGTCGTAAGTCATGGTCTTATCTTCGCCGACCGTGACCGTCTGTTCAGAATCCACTCCATATTCGGGGGGGATAATATCCTCGCTGACAACTGAACCAGGATCGACTAAACCGTCCTTGAGGTCGTTAGGATCGACGAGTTCCCCCGTCTTTTTGTTTCGAAGCAAGTTCGCGACAACGCTTACCGTATAATCGCCGGGAAGCAACGCGTAACCTTCTTGAAGAACGTACTTTCCGTCGACAATGTCGGCTGTCGCTCCCACCACCGATTTTTTAGGGTCGGGATTATTGGCCGTAAACTGGAGGATTCCAGAAGGCAACGGTTCGCCGGAGAGGGTTACGGAGCCCGAGAGAATGCAACGTTTTTCTTTAGGGGCGCAACCTGTCGTAAAGACGATCGCCAGGAGAAGCAGAGCGGAAAGCGTGGCGACGAAATTCTTTTTTGTCATGAAGAACACCTCTTTCGATCACGGAGTCTGAACGGTTTCGCCGCCTTGAGTCGAACCGACGGCCCGCCAGACGTCGGCGTCGACGGTCGAACTAACGAAGTGAACGGAGCCGTCGGCATAGCAGACGTTGACGCCGCCGGAATGGCGGCTACGCGCCGCGACCCACGCGACGTCTTGCGCGGTTCCATTGGAGGCCGTGATGGAGTACTTGTAGTCCTTGCAGGGGAGATTCTGCTCGGGAAGATCCTTACAACGGCAGTAGCTGTAGAGCATCTTGTCGGGATAGGTGGAGTTCGGGGTGTTGTAGTGGGTGTAGAAGGGGGTGAGGCAAGCGCGCCAGAAAGCGCCGCGAGTATCCTGTCGTCCGCGATCGTCTCTTTGTCCGATCAGGATTTCGCTACATATCGCCGTGTTGGAGAGACCGTCGGTCGCGCAGGACCATCGCTGATAAGTTCCGTAAGCGCCAGACTGATAGTGCCCGCCGAAGAAAGCGCCGTGATGTTCGGCGGCGCCGTTGACGTCGAGCTTTTCGACCCAGTAGTTCTGTCCGATTACAAGACCGATGGTGTCGTACCAAGCGGTACTACCGACGCTGACCAGGTAGTTGCCGAGATAACGATCGTTATAAACGGACGTGGTGTCGCCGGAAATGACGGCGCCGGGATTGTCGCTCGGGCAACTGAACATGCCGATTCTGTTTTGTTCTTTAAAGACGTTCGCATTGTTAGTCGTTCCGGCATAGGTCGGAGTTTTCCAGTCGATAGTCTGATACAGAGCGTTTTGTTCGATATAGGGGAGGATTTTCCAAGCCCAAGTGAAGCCGTTCGCGCCGTTGGTTCCCGCCATGAGAGCGCCGTTGACGTCGTGATAATTTTGGAATCCGAGCCCGAATTGCTTGAGATTATTGGTGCATTGCATACGACGAGCAGCCTCGCGAGCCGCTTGAACCGCCGGTAGCAGAAGCCCGATTAAGATACCAATGATAGCGATGACGACCAAGAGTTCAACAAGGGTGAAGCCCCTCTTGCCGGTTGAAGGGCACGGAATGAAAAAACTCATATGAGGTCTCCTTTACATAACAGGGAAACGACGAGGGTATGGGAAGTATTCCATGTCGCGAAGCGCGGCGTTTTCAGCCGCGCCATGCGTTTATGTAATAAACAAATACTATGTATTTTCCTAGCGTGTTAAGCTATATTCTTTCCGTACAGTTATATTGTAATAAAACGACGTCCTTTAACAAGAAAAAAAACTAAAATTTTTAGATTATAATTGTAAAAGTTTGGTATAACGTAAAGACTCTGTAAGTTCATATAGAGATTAGGGTTGCTAGATAAAAAAATCCGACCCCTTTTAGGGAGTCGGATTGCCGCAAGAGAAATATTTTTATGAGTTTATGCTTTTTACGCGTTAAGACTAGCGCTGGACTTTCGCGGATTCGGGAGCGCCGACGACGCCAATCGTTTGCATCCATTCGTAGACGCGTTGAGGATATTTGAGGATCGGCGCGTCGGGGCCGCAGTTGCGGAACGCGTGGTTCGCATAGGCGTAGACGTGGAGTTCTCCGGAGACGCCCATTTTGCGAAGTTGACGATACGCCATGACGGACGCCATCGCGGAATATCCGTCGCCGTCGCCGTGAATGAAACACATCGGAGGCGTTTGAGCGTCGAAGCGGAAGTCCTTAACGAGGGGCGCGTCGTTTCCGCCTTCCGTGTTTTCATTGTCGACGCCGTCTTCAAGGGCGTAGGCCGGGTAGACGGGGATCGCAAAGTTGGCGTTGCAGGGTAGGTCGTCGATCGCGTCGACGCGTTCGTAAGTTTTCGTCATACTCGACGTCGCGGCCATCAGGCAAAGGTGTCCTCCTGCGGAGAATCCCATGACGCCGATTTTATCGGAGTCGATCCCCCAGTTGTCGGCGTTCGAACGAATAATTCGGATCGCGCGTTGGACGTCTTGCCATGCGGCGAAATGCTTTTCGACATTTGGACGTCGAGGGGTGCGGTACCACATCATGCAGACGGCGACGCCCTTTTCCAGGAAGAAGTCGCGGGGCATGATTCCTTCAACTTCGTAGGCGACGCCGTTGTAGCATCCGCCGCAGCAAATGAGAATGCAGGCGCGCGTCGATTGATTTTCGGGGCGCCAGAACTCAATTCTGGGCGTATACCAAGGGCCGCCCTGGTCTTGATATTGAGCCGCGTCGTCTCCGGGTGGCGTCGAGGGCCAAAGGTTGACGACGTCGAAGGCGCGAAGGTTCGAAGCGCTCAGGACGAAAAGAAGCGAGGCCAATAGAGCCGTCGCGAGATAAGAACGGAATTTCATAGAGAATCTCCCTGCGTCAAATGGCGTCGCGTGTCGAGTCGCGAGAATTTAAGAGCGAGACGACGCGGCGTCGTTGAGAACAGCCGCCGGAACCGGCGTGCGTTCAAAGATTGAGGTGGTGAAAAGCTTCTCGGGGGATGGAGCGTCGACGTCTTCCTCAAGAAGCGCGACGATAGAGATTTTATGCTTGTCCGCAAAACGGATCGTTTCTTCAGGATCGATGAAGAGAGTTTTCTTGGCTTCGACGGCGAGCACGGAGGCTCCCGATTCCGCCATCGTCTGGACGGTGCCAAGACCGATCGTCGGGACGTCGAAGCGCATGTCTTGACCCGGCTTAGCGACTTTCACGACGACGAAATTTCCGCTTTTGCAGAGGGTTCCTGCGCGTCGAATCGCCGCGTCGGTTCCTTCGATCGCCTCGACGGCGAGGACGGCTTGGTTTTTAACGTCGACGCTTTGACCGACGTCTAATCTTCCCATTTCTCGAGCGAGTTTCCAACCGAAAAAAATATCTTGCCATTGAGAGGCCGAGGGAACGCGCTTGGTGAGTAATTGTCGACGCATGAGTAACTCCGGAGCGAAAACGGTGCCGGGTAGGAGGGTGACGCCGCGCGCTTCGAAGGCGCGGATCACCGTGAGGAGAAGCGTATCGTCTTTGCAATCCACTCTACGGAAGAGGAAATGATTGGCAAAGCAGCGAATTGTGTACCAGTCGGGCGCCTGACGCCACAAAAAACCGGGATCGTAGAGGCGCACCTTGTGAATCTTTCCCGCCATCGTTGCGTAACTCACGTCGTGTCGACGGAAGAAACGCGTCGCCCAGCCGAATTTTCCAAGAGCGCCCCAATGGAAGACGTCGCAAATATCTTCGAGTTCGGGATCCGCTTCGTCGAGCGCGCCCAAGCAGACGATCTCGCGACCGGTCGCTTTAATCGCTTTGGCGAGAACGACGGGATAGCGTCCCCATCCGGCGATCAGACCGACTCGCTTGATTTGGGAGAGATCTTGAGGAAGGGGAAGAGCGTGAGCGTCAGCCATCGATATTCTCTACGATTATTCCTTGCCGCTTTGAGAGGCTTCTAGCACGGCAAGGCGCGCCTGAAGTTTCGCGATTTCCTTGTTGATGGAGCGAACTTCCCGGAGCGTGTCCGGAAGCTTCGTCAGCGCCGCTTGCTTACGCATTTGCTCCATCTCGGGCGTCGCGGGAATACCGACGATTCTCGCCTTCGCGGGGACGCTCGCCATAACGCCCGCCATCGCGCCGATCACGGCTCTGTCGCCGATCTCGATGTGGTCGCGAACGCCGACTCGACCCGCCATAACGACGTAATCCCCCGTCACGACGCTCCCCGCAATACCGCAGCTTGCGCAGATCATATTGCGCTTTCCGACCTTACAGTTGTGAGCGAGCATGACGTGGTTGTCAATTTTGGTTCCCTCGCCGACGTATGTCGCGTCGTAGGCGCCGCGGTCGACCGTCGCGCACGCGCCAAGCTCGACGTTGTCTTCGAGAACGACCGAACCGTATTGAGCGGCGAGGATGTGCTCCCCGGAGGAAGAATCGTACCCGAATCCGTAAGAGCCGAGGACGACGCCCGCGTGAAGAATGCAGTTGGCGCCGATACGGCAGTTTTCGTAAACGACGACGTTGGGATAGAGTGTCGCGCCCCTTCCGACGACGACTCCCGGTAGAAGGACGACGCCGGGGAAGAGGGTGACGTCGTCGGCGATCTCGACGTCGTCGCTAACGACGACGAAAGGCCCGATGGCGACGTTTTTTCCGATCTTCGTATTTTTCCCAATAGAGGCTAACGGGGAGATTTCTCTTTTCAGAAGTTCGCGAGAGGGATGAAAGAATCGCGCCAGCGTCTCAAAGGCGCTTTTAACGTCGTCGACGCGCAGTTGAGCGATGTTTTCAGGGATTTGCGCGTTTGCGTTTTTAGCGAGAACGACGGCGCGCGCTTTCGTCGCGGTCGCCCAATTGAGTTTTTCCGGTTGTTCGGCGAAGGTGACGGAGACGTCGTCCGCCGTATGAAGCGGCGCGGTTTTTTCAATGAGAATATTGCTATCGCCGATTAGTTCGGCGTTGATGAGATCCGCGAGCTTTGAAAGAGTAATTTGCATGATAGTAACGTTTCTCTAGGGGGAGAAGAGCGCGTATGTGGTGGGGGAGAGGATGAGATGGAATCCGCTCGAAAGCGGAGGGCGCTGAAACAGAGAAAAGAAAAAGCCGTCACTCAACAGGCGCAAAACCCTGCTAAACGACGGCTACTCTCTTTTCGCCAGAAGCCAAACGCACAGACGCTCCAACTCGTTTTGGTTAAAGTAACGCGCAACGGCGAACGCCAAAAAGATTAAGTTCAGGAATTAGCTTTCTGAGCCTTGATCTTGACAATGAGGCGAGCCAAACGGGACTTTTTGCGCGAGGTGTTATTCTTGTGCCAGAGTTTCTTGGCGGCGGCGCGGTCTAAGGCGCTGCAGACGGAGCGATACTGCTGTTCGGCGGCAGGGATATCGCCGACGCGAAGGAGCTTGAGGAGATTTTTGATACGATTGCGGACGACCGAGCGAGCGGCGCGGTTGCGTTCGCGGAGGACAACATTCTGTCGAAGACGTTTTTTAGCGCTTTTAATATTTGGCATGGTTATCGAAGTACAAATTGGTGAACAACGAATTAGGTGAAACGAAATCGTTGAACGGCGTTTCGTCGAGGGATGGGTTAGATCGAACGCAACGCCGGACGCGCCTTTCGGCACGACCTCGTTTAGACGCGTCGCTTTTATCCGGACTCTACGCGAGACCGAAATTCTTGCTTAAGGCGACGCGACAACCGCCTGGGCTTCCAACGCCTCCCCTCTATTTTAACTTAATAGCCGACAAGACGACGTAACAACCCCGCGCGGAACTTTCCTCGGTGAGAGCGAACCGATCCTGAATGCTCCACACAAAATTTTGATTCTACTTATTATTACTCTTTTGAGCGATTTTGTCCAGTAGGTCTCCGACGTCTTTGTAAGAAAAATCTATCGCCGCGAGCTGATTCGCCAGTTTGCTCGCCTTCGCGACGTCGCTTAAACCGAAGGCAAGGCGCGCTCCGAGATAAAGCGCCTGTTTCATTTCTTCGCTCTGTTCGTTCAACTTGCCAAGCGCCTGGTCGTAGTGAAGAATCGCCAGCTGATATTGCTTAATATGCTGGAAGCATTGTCCAAGAGCAAGAAGGCACTGCCCCGCGATACCTTCGTCCACCTTCGCTTTCTGCAACTCCGCGATCGCTTCCTTATACTTTCCATGACGCAACAGGAAGGAGCCCATTTCCCAGTGGAGGGGCGCTTCGTTCGGCGATTTCTTCAGACGGTACAGAAGGTACTCGTAGGATTTTTGCGTGTGCAGATTTTTCTGCTCGACGCATTTCGCCTTGAGGGCGTCGGTCGGATTCTTTTTGTATTGTTCCGCCAACTTGTTGAATTCCGCGGACGCGCGAGCGCGTTGCACTTCCAAGAGTTTGGGGAAGAAGTAATCGTCGTCGGGAAAAACGCTTAACGCGCGTTTACAGGCGTCTTCCGTTTTGCGATAATTTCCCTTCTGGAAGAAATATTCCGTTAGATCGAGGAACGCGTCGCGATCTTGCGGATTTTTACGCAGGCGTTTCTCGCATTGATCCTCGACCGAAAGTTTTTCTCTTTCATCTTCGTGTTCCTCTTTTTTTGCTCCACGCGGCGCTTCCTGAACGCGGTTGATCGTTCTCTCCATCATGAGATCGCTGATCTTTTTTCCCGCTTCAACGTCGTCCGGCTTAGCTTTCAGAACGCGCTCCCAGCAGAGGATCGCGTTTTCATAATTTTTGCGTTCTCCCAACTCGATAGCGGCGGTGCGGTTGATTTCAACGTCTTCCGGCGCGCTTTCCACCGCGTGCTTAAGATAGGCGAGACCGGCGTCGTCAAAGCCGCTGTCCAGACACGCGAGCCCCATGGAGACGTAGGCGTAAGCGTCCCACGGATTGCGCTTGAGCTTTTCAACGCCGTCCTTCATCGCCGACTCAAGGTCTTTCGGCTTTCCGATAGGAGCGGAACGCGCGGCCTTTTTGAGGAAGCCGAAGGAAGTCTTCTTCTTCTGATTCCCGTATTTAACGCGCAAATTCGCGATAAACGAATTCATATAGAGAATGTTGGAGGGGTCGCCGACAACGCACTGCGCAAACATTTCGGTCGCGTAGTCGTAATCGCCGATTTGCATCTTCTGGTTGCCATACTCAAAACATTTTTGTAGTCTAGCGCGCACTGCGGGCGTGACGACGGATTGGGGCTGCATAACGGATCCTCCGAACAATAAAGAGCAAGCGTCGCGCGGTTCTTCACCTAGAGACGCGACGTTCCTTTCCCTATTATAGTTCCCTTAACGCCCCTATCAACAAAAAACCCCCGCAATTTCGAAACTTTTCCATTACGCCCATAAAAATAAAAGAGGATCCGACCAATAGCCGGATCCTTACTCAACGGTCGTCACCCCGTCGCGAGTAAATCAAAGAGTTTTCGAGAACGTTCTCAAGCCGACGTCGATTGACGCGTCAAAGATTTAGAAATCGAGCAAATCGGGGAAATCGTCTGGAACCGACGGCGGCGTCGCTTCTTCGGACTCGAGCTCCGCCGGATCCATGTTCCCCCATTCGTCGAGGAGCGCGTCCGCGCTTGCGGGGGGCGTGACGGAGCCCGGAGTAATCGCGTAAGGCGTCGAGGACTGTCCCTGGGCGGCGGCGTTCGGCGTAAAGGTCTGACTGAGCGCGGCGTTTTGTCCCAACGTCGCCGCTTGCCCCTGACTCGTTAGGTTCGGCGCGAGCCCCTGATTCTGGAATGTCGCTACATTCTGGCTCTGCGCGGGAGCGACGCCCTGCGCGGCGAGATTCGACGCGGCGTTTTGTCCCAACGTCGCCGCTTGCCCCTGACTCGTTAGGTTCGGCGCGAGCCCCTGATTCTGGAATGTCGCTACATTCTGGCTCTGCGCGGGAGCGACGCCCTGCGCGGCGAGATTCGACGCGGCGTTTTGTCCCAACGTCGCCGCTTGCCCCTGACTCGTTAGGTTCGACGCGAGCCCCTGATTCTGCGCCGTCGCGTATCCCTGATTAGCAAGGTTTTGCGCGACATTTGGCGTCGTCGTCGGCAGTTGTCCCTGAGCGTTCAGAGACGCCGGCGCGTTTTGCGATTGGTCGACGGTTAAAGTCGCGGCGTTTTGACGCGCCAAGAGACTTTGAGCGAAGGCAGAGTCCGACGCCGGGAGAACTTCCGGCTCCCCGTTGGCGGGCAAGACGAGTTGCGGCTGAGCGTATTGTCGCGTCGTCATTGCGATGCGCGTTTCAGGATGAGCGACGGTTGATTTCGCCGCGTTCTGACCGACGGCGGTCGGGAAAGGGACGATTCCGGCGTTTTCCGCGACTTCTTTTTCTGC
>CAVGEG010000001.1:53103-69028 GCA_963628165.1 Paratractidigestivibacter sp.
CGACGCGGTCGCGTTTTCGTCAAGCGCGAATTGCGCGCCGTTGTTTTGGTTCAGTTCGTCGGAACGCACGGGGGAGTAATTTGCGGCGGCAGCGTTTGCGGAGTCGGTTGATTGAGGCGTCGCGGTTTCTTCTTGGACTTGGGACGAGTTTTTGTTCTTTTCGCCAAGATCAACGTGTTTGGCGTTGAGGTCGGTGGGGAGTTGGAAAACGGTCGCTTCGATCTTTGAAGAGTCGTTGAGGACGGGGGTTCCGAGATCGATTAGCAAAACGTCTCCGGTGCGCAGGCATCGAATCGACGCTTTTTTCGGCATGACGACTCCCGCGGATTCGATCAGTTGCGGTTCTGTTACGAGTACGGAGATAAAGGTCTCGCCCTGCGGATTTTGGACATCTTGTCGCTTGATTGCCGCCGTTCCCGACTCGACGTAGATTCGTTTCTTATAGACTCCTTCTTGACGTTTGCAATTAACGGTGAGAAGGATGGATCCGTTGTTTTGTTTTTCCGGTTCGTCGGCGAGATCTTCTTCCTTGATCTCTATGATTCCCAAGGCTTCCGGGAACCACGTCGGATCGACGGGAATGACTTCCGCGAGGGGCGTCTGAGAATATTCTTCAAGTTGGCAAGAATAGAGATTGTCGGAATCCTGCATGGAATTCCAATACCAGAACATATCGCCGTCGCAACCGCAGTCGACGACGCGACCGAGGAGCCCCGCCGTACCGACAAGCCTGAACTTGCTCGGACGTTCGTACAAGAGTCGGCAATTCGCCCAACCGGGTTGGTTTTGAACGCCGATGGAGGCGTTTGCGGCGTAAATAGACTTTATCTTAGAACTATTGTCGTTAATCGCTTTCAAGAGCTCGCTCGTCGTCGGATTTTCACCAACGACCTTAGGGAGAGAGACTTTCTTGGTCGTCTGGCATCCGAAGAGCAGGAGCGTCGCGAGGCAAAGCCAAGTAAGCGCGTAGGGTGCGTTGAACGCAAAATGTCCTTCAGGAGACGTTTTGCGCCGTCGCGACGATTTTTGTGCGAGCGTTGACATGTCGGTTTTCAAGTTCTAACGGCGCCGCGAGCGTTCCATCCTGGAGCGCGAAACGGCTGATCGATATTATGCGTCGTCGCAACGACAGACGCCGTCCATGGCGAAGTTTTTCGAGACCGCCGATAACTAACGTCGCATCGTAACCTATTGAGGAACGCGCGACAAGCTCAATATTTCAAAAAGTCGCGACTCTTGCGCGAATTATTCTTCAGGCGCGGCAAAATCGTCGGGGGAGGGCTCGGTGAAAGGCGTCGAGAGCTGAACGTTTTCGGGGTGGTCGAGAATATCGACGAGCTTTTTTTGAACGTCGTCCATCTCCTCTTGGGTCATGCGTACGACGGGGACGGCGTAGCAGGCGTCGTTTCTTGACGAATAGACGAAGATCGAGTCATGACGAGCGTTTTCTTTATCTTTTTGCTGAGCGCGGGCGTTTTCAAACTCAAAGCGAAAGACACGGCGACGGACTAGCAGAAGAGCGAGCGCGTAAAGGAGACGCCTTTCCTCAGGCTTGAAGAGTAGCTCTTCGAAGAGGGAGACAAGGGCGTCGTTGGGGGAGAGGGCCTTCTTGCGTTCGTCGGTCGGGTGCGGCGAAGGAACGCGAGAGGACCACCACGCGAGGGTAGCGTCAGGGCGTTGGAAACTTTTCCACGCCTTGACGCATAGATCTTTGCGGACGAGTTCCCCTTGATCGTAATATAAAATGGAGTAGATTTTTTCCCCAGGCGTAAATTTGCGTCCGGTTTCTGAACAGGTTTTTGACGCTTTGGGGGAACCTCCAGGAGGAAGAACCGAGAGTTCGAAGATATTGGATTTCATGGGGACTCCTCATATGCCGAATATGTAGAAGGGCGTGATGAACGTAACCTTTTCTGTTTCAAAAAACAATCTCAATAGTTAGCGAAACTCGTCGCTTGAACTTTAACTGCGTTTTTTAGAAAAGGCGTGAAAATTCCTCTTGTCGACGTCGTAAGAGCTGATACAATACGAGACATAGCGGGTAACCGTTCGGAAAAGCCGGACTGGCGGAATTGGCAGACGCGATGGATTCAAAATCCATTGCCCGCGAGGGCGTCTCGGTTCGAGTCCGAGGTTCGGTACTAAAGCCTGACGAGAATATCGTCGGGCTTTTTTTGTGACTGGGGCGTCACAAAGAGCGAAAAGCGGATATAATGAGCCGCTAAGAATATATTGACGCCGAGCGCGCGTGAATGCGCGCTGTACAGGAAAATGCGAGTTGCGCAGACGCGAGAGGCTAGGCGTCACGTTTATCATATCAGGGAGAAGTAGATGAAAACGCGCGCTGAGGGTTTTTCTGGATTAACCGTCGCGATGACGACGCCCTTCAAGAATGGCAAAATTGATTTTGACGCTTTAGCCCAGCAGGTTGAGTTTCTTGTCGACGCGGGCGCGACGGCTCTTTCTCCGACGGGAACGACGGGGGAATCCCCAACGTTGACGCATGAGGAACAGCACGAGGTGATTCGCAAGACCGTCGAATTCGTCGCTGGTCGCGCGAAAGTACTCGCCGGGACGGGCTCCAATAATACGGAGGAAGCGCTTTCGCTTACGCGTTACGCGGCTTCGGCGGGCGCGGACGCGGCGCTTGTCATTACCCCTTACTACAACAAGCCGACGCAGGAAGGAATGTATCTTCATTTCCGCAAAATCGCCGAGTCCGTAGATCTCCCGATCTGCGTGTACAACGTTCCTGGACGCACCGGAAAAGCGATCGAGCCAGAGACGATTGTTCGCCTTGCGGAACTCAAGAATATCGCGATGGTGAAGGAAGCGTCCGGCTCTATGGACGCCGCGTCGAAGATCGTCGCGTCGACCGATTTGACGGTGCTTTCGGGGGACGACAGTTTAACGCTTCCCTTCATGTCGTTGGGAGCGAAGGGCGTCGTTTCCGTGGTCGGAAATTTCGCGCCGCGCGATCTCGTCGCGCTTTGCGCCGCGATGAATCAAGGAAATCTTGAAGAAGCGCGCCGCCTGCATTATCGCCTCTTGCCGTTGTGTCGCGACATGCTCTCCTTGGCGACGAACCCCATCCCGGTGAAAAAAGCGATGCAGCTTCTCGGACGCGGCACCGGCGAGCTTCGTCTCCCAATGACGGAGTTGGAGCCCGCGCTGACCGAACGTTTGCGACGCTCTTTGGTCGAATATGGACTCCTCGCGGAGTGATTCGACAACTTGGATCTTTCTTTTAACGGATTGAGAGAAAGCTGATAGCATGATAGTGAAAATCACAGGCAAGCTTGTCGCGCTATACGACGAGCGCGCGATAATCGAGGCTCCCCCGTTCGAGTACGAGACGCTGATCCCGGAGTTCACGCGGCGTCAACTTCAGGGGGAACTTCAGAAGACGATCTCTCTCTTTACGATCGAGTATATCGACGGCAATCCAGGTCAAGGACGGCTAACGCCGCGCCTTTTGGGCTTTTTGACCGAGGTGGAGCGAGAGTTTTTCGAAATCTTTTGTAGCGTCGACGGGGTCGGCGTTAAGAAAGCTTTGCGCGCGATGGTTCGTCCGGTGCGCGAAATAGCGTCGGCGATCGAGGAACAAGACGTGAAGAGCCTTTCGCGTCTTCCCGGCGTCGGCCCGGCGACCGCGGAGCGAATCGTCGCGAAGTTGCGACGCAAGGTTCCTAAGTTTGCGTTGATGGCGGCTCGACCGAATGAAGCGGAGCTCGTTTCTCAAGACGGAACCGCGGTTTCGGACGTCGTCACGGAAACTTTTGAAGCTCTTCTTTCTCTTGGACACGGCGAGGCGGAAGCGCGCCGGATGATTGATTCGGTTCTCGAAGGCTCGAAGAAGAAATTCAAAGACTCCGCGGATCTGATTCAAGCGATCTATATGAACAATCGTTAAAGCGTTCTTCGATGACGTGATAATGGCGGCTAGCAATGTCGAGAAAAGTGGTTTTAGGGGGCGATTTCAACGACGATTCCCCCGTTGACTCGCGGCAAGAATCGGCGTACGTCGATTCGTTTTCTTTGGCGAATACGCCCGAGGACGACGCGGCGCTACGTCCGACGCGCATGTTTGACATGGTCGGGCAACGCGAAGTTTACGAACGCGTATCGATCGCCGTTAAAGCTTCTCAGAAGCGCGGCGAGACTCTTGGACATATCCTTTTCGACGGTCCTCCGGGCCTCGGAAAGACGACTTTTGCCACGTGCATTCCGCGCGAGTTAGGCGTCGATTTTCAGATCGCCAACGGCGCGACGATGCGCGCTCCTAAGGATATTGTCCCATATTTAACCAACGCCCAGGAAGGGTCGGTTCTCTTTATCGACGAAATTCACCGTATGCAAAAGACCGTTGAAGAATTCCTCTATCCCGCGATGGAGGATTTTCGTATCGACGTCTCAATGGGGGAGGGCGTCAACGCGCGCACGCTGAATATTCCTCTCAAACCCTTTACGCTCATCGGCGCGACGACGCGCACGGGTCTTATTTCCGCGCCTCTGCGCGATCGTTTTCAAATGCGCGAGCATCTCGATTTTTATACCGTCGAAGAGCTTGCCGAAATCGTGAGACGAAACGCGAAGAAGTTGCATACGGAACTGGACGACGAAGCGGCCTTCGAAATCGCCCGACGTAGTCGAGGCACCCCGCGCTTGGCGAACAATCGTCTGCGATGGGTTCGCGATTACGCCGACGCGAAGGCGGACGGCGTCGTGACGTATGAGGTCGCGCAGGCCGCGCTGAAGATGCAGGGGATCGACGAAGAAGGACTCGATCAGCTCGATCGTAAATTCTTAGAAACGATCTGGCGCGTCTTCCAGGGGGGGCCCGTCGGCGTCGAAGCGGTCGCTCACACTATGAACGTCGCCCCCGACTCTCTCGTCGACGAAGTGGAACCCTATCTTTTGCGAAGCGAATTGTTGATCCGAACCCCGCGCGGGCGAAGATTGACCGCGAAGGGCTTAAAACATATTGGCGTCGATCCCGGCGATTTTGAATGGAATCGATTGCGTAACGACAACCTTAATTTCTTTAAATTCTGACGTGCGATCGCGCGTCCAGGAGTTTATCAAGTAATGTCCACCAATGAAGAACCTAAACCGTATTTGATTACCGATCCTAGCGAGATGAGCCGTCGAGTGGACGAATTGCGTCGACAGGGCAAAAGGATCGGGCTTGTTCCCACGATGGGAGCCTTGCACTTAGGGCATCTGAGCCTCGCTATCGCCTCCAAAAACGAATGCGACGTTACGATCGTTTCCGATTTTGTGAATCCGACGCAGTTCGCGCCGGGTGAAGATTACGACAAGTATCCGCGCACGCTTGACGCGGATATCGATCTCCTTTCGAAAATCGAGACGGACTTCATCTTTGCGCCGAAGCCTTCCGGTATGTATCCGCGCGGTTTCGACGCGACCGTTCATATCGGCGGCGTCACCGGTCTCCTAGAGGGTTCTTTCCGTCCAACGCACTTCGACGGGGTCGCTCTCGTCGTATTGAAGCTCTTTAATATCACGCGCGCGGACGTCGCGTATTTTGGTCAGAAGGACTATCAACAGGTTCAAGTCGTCAAAAAGATGGTCAGGGACTTGAACGTTTCGACGAAAATCGACATGCGTCCGATTCTTCGCGAGCGCGACGGACTGGCGATGAGTAGTCGTAACCAGTATCTTTCCAATGACGAACGCCAGCAAGCGGTAGTCTTGAATAAAGCGCTTGAAGAGGCGAAACGATTGATAACGGGGGGCGAGCGCGAATCTAGCGTGATTTACGACGCTATGCGCGCGATCATCGAAACCGCGCCGAGCGCGTCGATCGATTATATGCACATTGGCGATCCGACGAGTCTTCGTGAAATGGAACGCGTATGCGGCAACGTTGTGGTTCTGCTTGCCGTTCGCGTCGGCGCCACGCGTCTGATCGACAATATTTTGATTGAGAAATGACGAGAGTTCTTGCTAAAAAAGAGCGCCGATTCGTAGCGAAACAAATCGGCGCTTTTTTATTTGAGGAGCAACGAGACTCAGAAGCGTTCCATGAGTTCAACTCCAAGACCGTTGGCTTCGATGAAGGCAACTTTTAGTCCGGGCATGGCGACAAAGGGTTCGACGAGGACTTTATATCCCTTCATGGCTTCTTCGAGATTATCGCATTCGTAAGCAACGTGCGCCTGCTTCTGGAGAATCTCGGGGAAGCAACTGCCTTCTTCGAACTGCAACCATTCGACGGAGAAGGGCTCGTCGTTAAAGTCGTTGATATGGACTTTAGAGCCTTCAAGATAGGTGGAAAGGTCGGTGCGACCCTGAGTCGGAATACCGATATGGCTAAAACGAAGTCCTTCTTTAAGCATAGTTTGAGACCTTTTTCTAAGAGTTAAAGGGGAAGACGCGGTAATAGCGTTCCATTAGGGACGACCAACTATTACGGATGGGCCTTGGGATTGGTGAACTTGAGGCCGTCCATGCTGTGATAGCAAGCGTATTCGGTGACGACGGCGCCTTCGGAACCGGCCATCATGAAGTGAGGAGCGCACAGTTCGCCGAGACGATCCTGATCGCCGACGGTCATATACTTAAAGTTATAGCAAGAGATCGCGTTGGCGTCGAGCTGGCTCTTGGGGAGCATGGCGAGGACTTGAGGGGTCTTTTCACCGCCGAAGGAGAAGTTGTAGATGCTACCGTGACGGACTTGCCAAGCTTCGTGCTTCGCGGGGAGTCCTTCGGCGGCTTCATGGCGATGTTCGGGGATCATCTGGCCGGGAAGGAGGTAGATGTCGTGTCCGAAATAACGGTATTCTTTGTCGTTGAAGAAGAAGATGCCGCCCATGCCGACGTGCGCAAAATCGCCAAGACCGAAATCGGCAACCCAGAAGTTGGGGTTAGAGCGAAGAGAATCCGCGATGGAATAATTCATCTCTTCGAACATCTCGTAATAGGCCTGGAAAGCCTTGTCTTGCTGGAAAACGCCGTCCTTGTAGAAAAAGTCGTTATCGTATTTCATGCTTTTGCCTTTACTAGCGCTAATGTTGATTGGTTCATTGGAAGTCTTCGCGTCGTCAGCCAGGAGAGTGCTTCCTGTGAGGTTGACGAAGCCAACGCTGGCCGCGCCGCCGACAAACGCTTTCAACAGATCTCTTCTATTCATTGGAAAAAGCTCCTAGTCGGACGAGCCGACTTTTATGGTCTTGCGCGAAGCGAATCGGTCTCCGCGTTTGCTACGCGCGACGGTTGACGAGCGCACGCGCCAAGAGTATACTTTGTCGCACCCGCTAACAAGCAGCGAATAACGAAAAACTATTGGTAGAGTATATTGATTCTTGATCCTGTTTGCAAGTTTTTTTTTCAATTGAGACCTTTTTTCGTACAAATTTCACTTTTTTCAGAGGTTCGCGAGATATATTAAATTCTTGCAGAGAACGTTTATGGCAAAAGAAAAATCACCCGCAGATCCGTGTTTAGTCGCGTCGATTGTATTAGAAACGCGTTCCGAGGGAGTCTATCTGCCCGTTAAAGCGCAACCCGGCGCGGGACGCAACGAACTTCGAGGGGCGCAAGACGGCGCTCTTAAGGTTTGCGTGACGCAAGTTGCGGAAAAAGGGAAGGCGAATAAAGCGATCGTCGAAATTTTGTCGAAGTCGCTGAAGCTACGCAAGTCGCAGATTTCCCTCGCGTCGGGGGAATTGGCGAGTCAGAAGAAGTTTCTGATTACGGAAATAGATGAGTCTGAGCTTCGCGATAAGCTGGCGATGGCTCTTTCCTGAGAATCGTCAAATCGAGACGTTAAGAAGCAAAAGATAGAGAAAATGGGCGAATTGTTAAAACGTCGGCTCTTTTCTTTGGGTCACAATCTGTTATAATGCAGAAAATTTGGTCATCGACGCTCTAGGCGAATCTTTTTGAATATGGAAGAATCGCGAACGGGGCGGTTTGATCGCTTATATGGCGCGCGTTGGAGTCGTAGGCTCTCATCGAAGGCGTTTGTTGTATAGTTGGCGCCGGCAGGTTGTAAATCGGCGTGATTCAGGAGTATTAACCAGATGAAAAGTTTGAAGATTACGGCGAGCGCGCTTCTTGTCGCGAGCGCGGCGGCGATCCTCGGCGGTTGCGGCGACGACTATTCCAATGTGACGGGCACTGTCCTGGTTTATAAAGGCGACGAACTTTCTCCGTCCGTCGCGGACACGTCCGACCAGACCCTTTATACGGGTGAATCTGAAGGCGTTGATCCGGCGATCAAGAAGCTTGCGGAAATCTACGATGCGACGCACGCGCAACGCGTCGTCGCTCCGCGTCCCGTCGCGGTGGCTCCGCGTCCGGCGGCTCCCGCTCTCGATCCGCCCCTTGCTTCCGCGGAAGATATCGCTACGGCGAAGGCTCGCGTTGAAGAGTTGCGCGGTACCGTCAAGACCGCGAAAAACGGCGCGATCATCGGTATTGTCGCCGAATCCCAGGATCTGAATCTCGAAGACATGAAGTTGTTCGGTCGCCTCGGCGATTTGGAATCCTTCACGTGCCTCGGTTCGAACGTCACCGACGAACTCTTCGCGCAGTTCAAGGATCTGAAGAAACTCAAGAGCATCCGTGTCCAAAACTCCGAGATCACCGTCGAAACCCTCAAACTCTTCTCGACCTTCCCAGAACTCGAATCTCTCGATATTCGTCGCGACCTGAAGCTCGAAAACGCCGACCTCGCGTTGATTCCTGAATTCCCGAAACTCACGAAACTTGCCGCCTATTACAACTCCTTCACGAATAGCGGCGTCAATAAGATTTCGAAGTCGACCACCCTCAAGAGCGTCGACCTCCGCGGTTGCACGGACGTTTCCGACTCCTCCGCGAAATATCTAGCTCGTATGGAATCTCTCGAAGAGGTTTATTTCCGATTCTACATCACCAACGACGGCGTCGATAAGCTGTCCGCGGCTCCGAATCTTAAATTCGTTGAATTTCAAGATTGTCAGATCGACAACGGTTGTGCTGAACTCTTCGCGAAGTATCCGTCCCTCACCGGTTTGAGAATCTTCCGTAGCAAGGGCTTCACCGACGACGGAATCAAGGGACTCGCTAACCTCAAGTTGGAACGTCTTGAACTGCGCGACTTGAGCGCGTCCGACGCGGGCGTCGAAGCTCTTAAGGATATGGATTCTCTCCGTACCGTCGAGCTTTCTGAACTCGCCGTCTCCCCCGAAACGATCAACACTCTCGTCTCCTCTCCCGCTTGGAGCAACATGCAGAGCCTCAGCTTCTTCTCCGTCCCGGTTCCGGACTCTACCGTTAAGTCCATCGCGGAGAACATGAAGGGTTTGACCTCGATTAAGATCCAAGCCGCTGGCGACATGACCGACGCCGCGATCGACGAACTCGCCAAGATCGAAACTCTTACGACGATCGACCTGCGCGATAACGCTGGTTTCACCGCGGAAGGCTTCATGAAGCTCGCCAAGCTCAAGAATCTCCGTAAGCTCTATGTTAAGGGCACGAAGTTCGGCGATTCCTCCGACGCCGTTCAGAAGTTGTGGGAAGAATTCAAGAAGATCAATCCTAAGTGTCAAATCACGATCGACGGCTGATCTCTTAGAAAACCCGCTTCTCCAAGCTGACGCTTAGAAATAACGAAAACGCGGACGGTTTTATTCGTCCGCGTTTTTTTATACCCCTCCTCGATTCCCTCTTGTTGCGATTTCTATTGGCAGAACGCGTTTTTCGACTAAAATGAAAAAGATTTTGGGCGTGCATTATGCGCGCTGAACTCTGGAATTTGCGATAGAGGACTATAAAGGAATGGCTAAATCGCGAAAGAAGTCGACTCGTAGCGGCGCGCAATTTTTTGAAGATTCCACCGAACCGGTTGAATTGTCTCCACAGGACGAGCGCACCCTTGGCAAAGTCTATAATCTTGCGTCTAAGATTACTACGCTAGTGGATCAAGACTCCGAACCCGTTCTGGCGATTCCCGCGCGATCTTTAAGCAACGTCTCCTTCAACGAGAAGAAGCGCGTTCTTCAAATGGGTGCGAAGACGACGAATCGCGAACTCTTCAACCTCTCTCAAGCGAAGAGTTTTATGCAAACGGCGCTTGTCGCCGCGGGAGCCAAACGCCTTGTCGAAATGGGCAAAACTACGAGCATCCGTGGCCTCTATTATATGCTCAAACACGACGTGAAGGGAACGAAAGAACCCACCTTCCACGACCAAGGCGAGTGCGACCCTGTCATTGAGGATTGCGAAGTCCTCCTCGAAGCGCTTCGCGAAGAGTTGCACCTTTTCGCGGATAAACGCGGCGATATGGTCGGCAATATTACGATCGTCGATTCCGGAGACGAGATCGATTGTTCGCGGATGGGATCGGGGGGATACGCGATTCCGTCAATCGTCGAGCCGTCCGTGATTCAATTCAAGAAATGCGCCGCCGATTTCGTTCTCCATGTCGAAAAAAACACCGTGTGGCAACGCTTCAACGAAGATAAATTCTGGAAAAAGCACAACTGCATTCTAACGCACGGAAACGGTCAGCCTCCTCGAGGGGTGCGACGCCTTTTAAACCGTCTGCACACGGAACTGAAATTGCCGATCTTTTGCCTCCTTGATAACGACCCGTGGGGGTATTATATCTACTCCGTCGTGAAACAAGGATCAATCAATCTTGCGTATGAATCGGAGCGAATGGCGACCCCCGCCGCGAAGTTTATCGGCGTTCGTAGCCGCGATTTCGAGCGTTGCGGACTCTCCGAAGGAGTGAAAATTTCTCTAAGCGACGTCGACCGTAAACGCGCGAAACAAATCGCCGAGTACCCGTGGTTCGTGCATAAGAAAGAATGGCAACGCGAAATTGACACGATGCTTCGAAATGGGTTTAAGTTGGAAGTCGAAGCGCTCGTGAGTCGCAGTATCAGCTATATGACGGAAGAATACGTTCCGCGACTCCTTAAAGAAGGGGATTTTCTCGATTGATAAATCGAGAAACTATTGTGATTTAAATCGCCTACTATTGAAATCTCGTTTTCTTTTAGATATGATTGTCGTTATGTTGCATGACGCGCTTTTGAGGCGCGTCGTTCTTTGAGCAGGACGCTTTCATACCTAGTAAGGGGAACCGAGATGAAACGACGAAATTATTTAAGAAACACGGGAATCCTTGTGGCTACAAGTCAATTGCCAAGCGTAGCGCGTGGCGCGAACGCTTCGGGTAGCGACGAAATTAAGCTTGCGCTCGTCGGATGCGGGGGGCGCGGACGCGGCGCGTTGATGCAACGTTTGGACGTGAAGGACAACGTGAGAGTCGTCTCGATCGCCGATATCTTTGAGGCGGGCGCTCGATCTGCGGCGGAGGCTTTCGCTCAAACGGGGGACAAGCGTTTTGATTTGAAAGACGGCGTTTTCTTCGGACTTGACGCGTATAAAAAGGCAATCGAGTTATGCGATTCCGTGATTCTCGCGACGCCGCCAGGGTTTCGACCGGTTCACTTCGCGTACGCCGTTAACGCCGGTAAGCAGATTTTCATGGAAAAGCCGTGCGCGATCGACGCGCGGGGGTTCCGAATGGTTCAGGAAGCGGCGCGTATTGCGGACGAGAAGAATTTGAAGGTCGTTTGCGGTTTCCAACGTCACTATCAAAATCCCTATATTGGAATGTTCGAGCAGATCAAAGAAGGGAAGATCGGCCAGCTGAAATATAGCCGCGTTTACTGGAATCAAGGAAATCCAACGCGCCGCCCGAGACTTCCCGGTATGACGGAGATGCAGTATCAAGTGAAGTGTTGGTACCCGTTCAATTGGATCACGGGGGACAACATTGTCGAACAACATTGCCATAATATCGACGTCGGGAACTGGATTCATAGCCTTGGCGATCCGACGTGTCCGACGGCGCACCCGGTGAAGTGCAACGGTATGGGCGGTCGCGAAGTTCGAAAATACCCTCGGTATCTCTATGCGGGGAACCGTTACGATCATTTCTGTTGCGAGTTTACGTATGCGGACGGAACGCAGATGTTCAGTCAATGCCGTCATCAGGAAAAATGCTGGTTTAACGTGAGCGAAGCGTTCGTCGGAACCGAAGGTAAGGCGAGTTGCGGTAGGGTTTATAACCTCAAAGGAGAAACGATCTGGAAGTTCCAGGGAGAAGATCCCGATCCGTACAAAAACGAGCACGTCCATCACGCGAAGTATATCCGCGAAGATATTCCGCACAACGACGCTTGGTTCGCCTCGAATTCGTCGATGACGGCGGTTTTAGGACGTTACGCCGCTTACTCCGGCGCGGAGATTTCTTGGGACGACGCGGTCGCCAACGGCGTCGACGAGTTCCCGTATGATCTCATCGCGGAAGTCGAAGCGAACGATCCTACGAAATTCTGGGACGTTCTACCCCCGACGCTTCCCGATACGGAACCCCCCGCGCGGCCAGGAGAAGGGGAATTCATTTACGAAAATTCCGTTCCTGTTCCGGGCGAATGGAAATGGAAGAAAGCGTGATTTGACGGGAAAGATAGGAGCGGCTCTTAAAGTCGCCCCTATCTTTTTTATTCTCTCAAAAATTTTTTATGGACGTCTGTTCACTGAAAACGGTCGCGATAAACCGTTATTTTTCTAGGAAAGAAACGCGCAAAAAATAACGCTTGATCTTGGGCGTCGTCGTTGATAAATTTAAAGCGTTGACGCACAAACGCAAGAATTCTTTAAATTGTGTTAAAAACGCTTGCATGACGTGTGAGAAAACGTGACGACAGCGAATCTATCGACGGTTTGCGTGGCTCCGTTTTATTTCCCTTTAATAGGAGTTTTGAATTATGAAACGACGAGATTTTCTGAAAACGACCGGCGTGTTTGCGGGCATGAGCGTAGCGCGAGGCGCGTACGCTTCGGGTAGCGACGAAATTAAGCTTGCGCTCGTCGGATGCGGAGGGCGCGGTCGCGGGGCGTTGATGCAACGTTTGGACGTGAAGGACAACGTGCGAGTCGTGGCGATCGCCGATATTTTCGAAGAGAACGCAAAAGCGGCGGTGGAAACTTTCGAACAGACGGGGGATAAGCGTTTCGATCTCAAAGACGGCGTTTTCTTCGGACTTGACGCGTATAAAAAGGCGATCGACCTTTGTGATTCCGTGATTCTCGCGACTCCGCCAGGGTTCCGACCGATTCACTTCGCGTACGCCGTCGACGCCGGAAAGCAAATTTTCATGGAAAAGCCGTGCGCGATCGACGCCCGTGGATTCCGAATGCTTCAAAAATCGGCGCGCATTGCGGATGAGAAGAATCTGAAGGTCGTGTGCGGTTTCCAGCGCCATTACCAAAATCCCTATCTTGGCATGTTTGAGCAGATCAAGGAGGGAAAGATCGGGCAGTTGAAGTATAGTCGCGTCTACTGGAACCAAGGAGGCCCGACGTCAAAGCGCACTCGCGTGCCTGGAACGACGGAGATGCAGTTCCAAGTGAAGTTTTGGTATCCGTTCAACTGGATCTGCGGCGACCATATCGTCGAGCAACACTGCCATAATATCGACGTCGGAAACTGGATTCATAGCCTTGGCGATCCGACGAGCCCGACGGCGCATCCTGTGAAATGCAACGCCATGGGAGGACGAGAAACGATCAAATTCCCGCGATTTAGCATCACGGGAAATCGCTACGATCATTATTGCTGCGAGTTCACATATGCGGACGGAACGCAGATGTTCAGTCAGTGTCGTCATCAGCACAATTCGTGGTTTAACGTGAGCGAAACGTTCGTGGGAACCGAAGGAATCGCGGGGTGCGGTTGGGTTAAGAACCTCAAGGGGGAGACAATCTGGAAGTTCCAGGGAGAAGACCCCGATCCGTACAAAAACGAACACGTCCATCACGCGAAATATATTCGCGAAGATATTCGTCATAACGACGCGTGGTTTGCCGCGAATTCGTCGATGACGGCGGTTATGGGACGCTACGCCGCGTATTCGGGCGCGGAAATCTCGTGGGACGACGCGGTCGCCAACGGCGTCGACGAGTTCCCATACGATCTTGTCGCGGAGATCGAGGCGAACGCCCCCGAGAAATTCTGGGACGCTCTTCCCCCGACGCTTCCCGATACGGAACCCCCCGCGCAGCCCGCGGAAGGCGAATTCATTTACGAAAATTCCGTTCCTGTGCCGGGTGAATGGAAGTGGAAGAAGGCGTGATTTAGAGGAGGATAGTGGCGAAACTCATGAATATCCCTATCCTTATCGTTTTTTAGAAGGCGCATTCCCGTCTTGTGATAAGGTTGAGAACGAGGCATGGCAATAAATTGGTAAATTTCTAAAAAACTGGCAAATTTTTTAAAATAACGCTTGAAATTGGACGTAGTAATTGGTAAATTAAGACGCGTGGCGCACAAATAAGTCAAAGAGACTGATTTGTGTGAAATCGACAGTTTACATGCTATTTAGAAAAATACGATAACTGTGACACTGCAGACGATCCGCGAGTAGCGGTGTTCTGCTTCCGTTTAACTCAGGAGTTGATAAATAATGAAACGACGTGATTTTCTGAAGACGACCGGCGTCCTCGCCGGCGCGAGCGTAGTAGGCGGCATGAGCGTAGCGCGCGGCGCGAACGCTTCCGGTAGCGATCTCATCAAGCTTGCGCTCGTCGGTTGCGGCGGTCGTGGACGCGGCGCTCTCCAGCAACGTCTTGACGTTGGCGATAACGTCAAAGTTGTCGCGATTGCCGACGCCTTCGAGTCCGCTACGAAATCTGCGGCGAACGCGTATTCCGAAATGGACGACGATCGCTATGATCTGAAGGACGGCGTTTTCTTCGGTCTTGACGCTTATAAGAAGGCGATCGACAAGTGCGATTCCGTTATCATCGCGACGGCTCCTGGTTTCCGTCCGATTCACTTCATGTACGCCGTCAACGCTGGCAAGCACGTTTTCATGGAAAAACCTTGCGCGGTCGACGCTCGCGGTTATCGTATGGCGATCGAAGCCGCCAAGATTGCCGATGAAAAGAACCTCAAGGTTGTCTGCGGTTATCAGCGTCACTATCAGAACCCCTACATCGGCATGGTCGAACAGATCAAAGCCGGTAAGATCGGTCGCCTGATGTATAGCCGCGTTTACTGGAACGGCGACGGCATCTGGGAACGTCCGCGTCAGAACGGCGATACCGAAATGCAATATCAAATGCGCAACTGGTATCATTTCAACTGGCTCTGCGGCGATAACATCATCGAACAGCACTGCCACAACATCGACGTCGGAAACTGGGTTCACAGCCTCGGCGATCCCGATAGCCCGAACGCGCACCCGATCCGTTGCAACGCGATGGGCGGTCGTCAAGTCCGCAAGTTCCCCCGCTTCAAGAACTCTGGTCATCGTTTCGATCACTTCTGTTGCGAATTCACCTTCGCCGACGGATCTCAGATGTTCAGCCAGTGCCGTCAGCAGGGCAACACCTGGAACAACGTTAGCGAAACGTTCTACGGCACCGAAGGTATGGCGGGCGCCGGTTGGGTTAACGACGTTCAGGGCAATAGCGTTTGGCGCTTCCAGGGCGATAATCCCGATCCGTACAAGAACGAACATGTTCAGCACGCGAAGTACATCCGCGAAGATATCAAACACAACGACGCTTGGTGGGCCGCTCACTCCTCCATGACCGCCGTTTTGGGTCGCTATGCCGCGTACTCCGGCGCTGAAATCGGTTGGGACGACGCCGTCGCTAATGGCGTCGATGACTTCCCCTATGATCTCGTCGCTGAATTGGAAGCCAACGATCCCACCAAGTTCTGGGACGCTCTCCCGCCCGTGCTTCCCGATACCACCGCTCCCGCGCAGCCCGCGGAAGGTGAATTCATTTACGAAAATTCCGTCCCGGTTCCGGGCGAATGGAAGTGGAAGAAGGCGTGATTTTAGCGCTCTGATCTCTTCTGTTAAAGATTTAATACAAACCG
>CAVGEG010000001.1:69038-90912 GCA_963628165.1 Paratractidigestivibacter sp.
GTGTAAGAAGAAGAAACGCGCGAGTCGATGAGGAAATAAGGCGATGGAGAAGATGCGAATAACGCATAAAAAAGGGAACGTTCGATTACGAACGCTCCCTCGAAGAATCGCAGGCTGGTGTGTGGATAGCCTGGATTTATATCCACAATTGTGAGCCAATCATGAAAATGATTCGAAAGCTTGCACAATTGACAGCTGAATTCTGGAATCGTCTTTAGTATACTCTTTTTCTGTATTTTTGCAAGACGCTGGACGAAATTTTTACGGTTATTTGATGAAGATGTGATTGTGTAGGAAAAGAAGATCTGTACGTTTTGTTTTTATTTCAAAAAAAGGGGAAACGTCGTAACGACGCTTCCCCAGGAATTGATTTAACGCTTAGCGTTTAACGGATCAATACATTCCGCCCATATCGGGAGCGGCAGGAGCGGCTTTTTCTTCTTTCGGCAAATCCGCGATCAACGCGTCGCTGGTGAGCATCATGGACGCGACGCTCGCGGCGTTCTGAAGAGCGGAACGCGTAACCTTCGCCGGGTCGATAACGCCAGCGGCGACGAGGTCTTCGTACTTGTCGGTTAGGGCGTTGTAGCCGAAGTTACCTTGACCGTCGCGAACCTTTTCAGCAACGACGCCGCCGTCTTTACCTGCGTTGTCGGCGATCTGAGTGATAGGAGCGGCGCAAGCGCGAAGGACGATGTTGTAACCGACCTTTTCGTCATTTTCAAGCTCGGCGGGCTTGACGAGAGACGCGGCGCGTAAGAGGGCGACGCCGCCGCCGGGGAGGACGCCTTCTTCGACAGCCGCGCGAGTCGCATGGAGAGCGTCTTCAACGCGAGCCTTCTTCTCTTTCATTTCGGCTTCCGTAGCCGCGCCGACGTTCAACTTAGCGACGCCGCCCGCGAGTTTCGCAAGGCGTTCTTCCATTTTTTCTTTGTCGTAATCGCTCGTGGAGACTTCGATTTCACGACGCAACTGAGCGATACGACCCTGGATCTCTTCGGTCTTGCCGCCGCCTTGGACGATGGTGACCGTGTCTTTATTGACGACGACGTTCTTGGCCGTGCCAAGATCGGCAAGGGTGAGGGTCTCTGGGGAACGACCGAGAGCTTCAAAGAGGACTTCGCCGCCGGTGAGGATTCCGATATCTTCGAGGATAGCCTTACGACGATCGCCGTATCCAGGAGCCTTGACGGCGCAAATCTTTAGGTTGTTGCGCATACGGTTGATGACGAGAGTGGCAAGCGCTTCGCCGTCGACGTCTTCCGCGATGATGAGGAGCGGACGACCGCTGTTGATGACCGCTTCGAGAACGGGAATGAAGCTCTTGATGGAAGAGATCTTCTTTTCGAAGAGGAGGATGTAAGGATTATCGAGGACGCATTCCATCTTCTGAGGGTCGGTGACGAAATAGGGAGAGAGGTACCCGCGGTCAAACTGCATACCTTCGACCCATTCGACTTCGGTCTTGAGGGTTTTTCCTTCGTCGACGGTGATGACGCCGTCTTTTCCGACCTTTTCCATGGCGTCGGCAAGGAGGGCGCCAATTTCAGCGTCGTTGTTGGCGGAAATAGCGCCGACTTGAGCGATGCTTTCCTTGCTGTCTTTAACGGAGATGGACATGGCTTTGAGCTGTTCGACGACGTCTTCAACCGCTTTATCCATGCCGTTCTTCATGTGCAAAGGATTGACGCCGGCGACAACGGCTTTCATGCCTTCATTGAAGATAGCTTCGGCGAGAATCGTGGCAGTAGTGGTGCCGTCGCCGACGACGTCGCTCGTTTTAGAGGCGACTTCGCGAACCATCTTGGCGCCCATGTTTTCGTAAGCGTCTTCAAGGTCGACTTCCTTAGCAACCGTCACGCCGTCTTTGGTCACGAGAGGGGAACCGAAGCTCTTCTGAATGACGACGTTTCGACCGCGAGGTCCAAGGGTAACCTTGACAGTGCGCGCAAGTTTCGCCACGCCGCGACGGAGCGCTTCACGAGCGTCTTGATTGAAAGCAATCATTTTCGCCATAATATTGTTCCTTATATGTAAATATGTGTTATCGTTGAATTATTCAGTTAAGGTTGCGCGTTAGAGCGCAAAGGGAACGCGAATTGCTCAGTTGATGATAGCGAGGATATCGCTTTCACGCATGAGAAGGAATTCGCAGTCGTCGAATTTGAAATCTTCGCCCGCGTAAGAGAGGAAGAGAACGCGATCGCCCTCTTGAACGGAGAGGCGCGCTCGCGAGCCGTCCTTCAGGAGACGTCCGTCGCCAACGCTGACAACAACGCCTCGCGCAGGCTTGTTTTTAGCGCTTTCAGGAAGGTAGAGACCGCCCGCAGTAATTTCTTCAGATTCATCGCGACGAACAACAACACGGTCGCCGAGGGGAAGGATCTTGGCTCCGCAGCAACTTTTGGCTTCCGACGCGGCGTCGCACTTTTTCTTAGACATTCTTGAACTCCTGATCTTTTGATCTTATATAACGCGGCTCGACGCGTTCAACCGCGCCGTCCTATGATTACGATTGCGAAAACTCGCGACGTCGTCGGACAAGGCCTAAGCCGTAACTGCGCCGGCGAGACGTCGAATCGCGTACTTTTTGTAAAAATGATGCATAATTGACGCCAAAGTGGAACTTTTTATGTTCCCTCGACGCTTTTTTATACGTTTTCTCTCTCTACACCCGGGGTTTTCCGACCTATCTCATTATCCGACTGATTGGTTCTTCCTCCATCGTTTTATATTCTTGGCGAATTAAGCGATCCTTCAAGCCCCCTTTCAGTCAAATTGGCAGTTCCTCAGGCAATGAAAAAAGGGGCGTTATAAAAACGTCCCTTTCTGTAAGCCCGTTCATTCGTCCTCCTCGTCGTCTTCTTGCGCCGGAGGATTCATCGACGATTCGTTTTGAGGCTGATTCTCGATCGGCCACGCTTGGAGTTTTTCTTTCCAATCCGCGTCCTTATAGCGCGACGGCAACGGCAAGTCCGTTTTTTTGTAACTTTCGAGGAAACTATCAAAATCTACGTAATGGATCGTTTGGAAGCCAATTTTTGCGGCTCCCTCGATATTCCCTTCCAAGTCGTCGATGAATAATACCTCGTTTGGTTGAAGATCCGGGAGCTCGGTCTTAGCTTCCGCGAAAGCCGCTTCGTAAATTTCACGAAAGGGTTTAAGCGTCTTTACCTTATGGCTCGCGACGCGATGCGCGTCAAAGGCGTTCCAAATCTGAGGAAAGGCGTTTTCCACGTAGCTCCAATGCGCGTCGTTCGTGTTCGACAAGATTCCTCGTGGAAAATTCAACCTCGCGAGCTTTTTGAGGATTGGCATTATCAGGTCGTTCGTCCAGAAAATGTCGTTCATCGCGTTCAAAAAGTCGTCAAAGCTCGGCTTGAGGGAAAGAGTGGAACAAACGTCGTCGTAGTATTCCTGGGTCGTCGTCTCGCCGCAGGAATAAGCGCGGTATTTCTGGTCGTTGAAGAGCCTTTCACAGACCTCCGCCTCAGGTACGTTCAAGAGTTGCGACAACTGAAAACAGAGTCTGTGAAGACTGAAGTGCAACAGAACGTTTCCTAAGTCAAAATATACAAATCGAATCGCCATGAAGCCGCCTTTCCGCGATCGTCGCAATCGTCCAGAAAGACTGCGTACAACCGCTCTAAAGTCGCGAAATTAAAACGAAGTACGCTACATTATAAGGTTTTTTCACCTCTTTGGAAATAGGGTTATAGGGATTTTGACGACTTCTAGAGGCAAGATCGATCTCCCCCCTTGTAAATAAGGGCGCGGGGATAAAATGAAGAAGATTTATGTCGTATAAATTGCCTTCGACTCTTTGCTTCAAGGCGCTTCTTATGCGACTTATTGAGGGCTATGAAATGAAGTATGCGCTACAATTTAGTATCATCTTGGGCGTCGCCCTCTTCGGCGAACTACTTCGGGCGATTATTCCCGCGCCGATCCCCGCGAGCGTCTATGGGCTTGTCGTTCTATTTATTTGCCTGTTGTGCGGAGTCGTTCGCATTTCGTCGATTGAAGAGACTTCGAAGATCTTGCTGGAACTACTTCCGCTGACGCTTGTCCCCGCGACTGTGGGGATCGTCGATTCGCTCGACGCTCTCAAAAGCATGGCGGTTCCCGTCGTTCTGCTCGCAACGATAGGAACGATGATCGTTGGCGTCGCCGCTAGCGGAACGGCGGAAGGGATCATACGTTTTTCGAAGAGGGGAAAGAAGTGAATTCAACTTGGGAAGCTTTGAAAGTTCTACCTTGCGAAAGTCGTTATCTATGCTTGCTCGTGACGGTTGGAACTTATTTGATCGGTCGCGCTCTTCAGCGACGCTTTAAAAGCGCTTTTGTCAATCCGATCCTTATTTCCATCGGGTGCTCAATCCTCGGTTTGATTGTGTTTAACATTGATAACAAGACGTATCAACAGTCGACGTCCGGCCTCTCGCTTCTGATGACGCCCGCGACGATTTGCCTGGCGGTACCCCTTTACCGTCAATTCGAACTGGTTAAAGCGAATTGGCGCGCGATTCTTGGCGCGTGCCTCGCGGGCGTTCTTTGCAACTTTCTGTTGGTTTGGATCGTGGCGCGCGCTTTCAGTTTTGAATATGAACAGTATGTGACGCTTCTTTCGAAATCGATAACGATTCCAATCGGCGCCAACGTCACGCAAGAGCTCGGTGGAATCGTCCCCATCACCTGTGGAATTATCTCTTTCACAGGGATCATGGGAAATGTTTTAGGTTCGTCGATCATGAGCCGGTTAGGGATTGTCACGCCCCTTGCGCAAGGGCTTGGAATCGGCGTCAGTTCCCATGCGATGGGGACGGCGCGCGCGCTGGAGCTCGGGGAAACTCAAGGCGCTTTCAGCGGACTCGCGATTGGATTGACGGGCGTTTGCACGGTTCTTTTAGCGCCCTTCGCCGCGTCCCTTCCGGTATGACGAATGTTTTACTTAACAATCAATCGCTTTTGGCGTAGACAAAGGAGCAGTTAGGCTATGTCGAGTCGTTTCGTTTTGGCGAAGCGCGCGGCGCTTTGCGCCGTCGGTATTGGTTTTGTAAGTTTCGGAGTCGCGTTGACGGCGAGTAGTAATCTTGGAACGTCTCCGATTTCCTCCGTCGCATGGGTGGCGCACTGCGTTTCGATCGAATCCGATTTCCTTCCTCGACTGACTTTTGGAACGACAACTCTCTTGCTCAATCTGATTTTTTTTCTTGTACAGTGGGGAATTCAAGGGCGTTCTTTCGGAAAACTTCAGTTCCTACAGATTCCTTGCACCTTCGTTTTTGGAATTTTGATCGACCTGAGCATGGCGCTTTGCGCGTATTTACCCGCGTCTTTTTATCCTCTTAAAGTCATGGAAGTCGTCGTCGGGTGCGCGTTTGTCGCTCTTGGCTTGGCGTGCGAGTTTGCCGCCGACGTGCTCTATCTTCCAGGAGACGGAGTCGTAAAGACGCTTGCAAACGCTGTTAAATTAAAGACGGACGTCATGAAGATTACTTTTGACGCATTCCTCACCGTCTCAGCTACCCTGATTTCCTTCCTACTCATCGCGAAAGTCGTAGGAATTCGTGAAGGGACGCTGATCTCCGCCTTTGCCGTGGGATTCTTTCTGCGCCTCTTTCAGCCGACCTTGGATAAGTTGCGCGTTTTGACGCGTCGTTAATCCAAGTTTCTTGCTTTTGCAGTTTTTCACTGTATATTTTCTCTGAGGAATGGATCGTATCGAAGTGCGATCGTTACCAGCTCGCTCCATAGTTGTTGTAGAGAAAGTGAGTTTTCAATGCAGTGGAATACTAGAATACGGCGCGTTGCGTTGTGGACGATCGGCGTTTTAGCGGCGTCGGGCGGATTCAGTGTCGCGCAGGCGCAAGACGCGATTCAAAAAGGGACGGAAGGGGAAACGATCTTTGCTGATTTTAACGGAAACGATTACGGCGCTTGGAAGGTTGAAGGACAAGCCTTTGGCGCCGCGCCCGCGAAAGGAACGCTTCCCGGACAAATGCAAGTTTCCGGTTTTGTCGGCGACGGTCTCGTCAACTCGTTTTATGGCGGCGACGACACGACTGGAAAGATGACTTCCCCTGAATTTCAGATTGACCGAGATTATATCAACTTCTTGATTGGCGGGGGAGGAGTTCCGGGCGTTCGCTTTGAGCTCGTCGTCGATGGGGAAGTCGTTCGCAAGGCGGCGGGATCCAACCTTGTTTCCGGGGGAACGGAAGCGCTGGATTGGGACTCGTGGGACGTCGGGGATTTGAAAGGGAAAAAGGCGTTTTTCCGCATTGTCGACGACGCGACCGGCGGTTGGGGGCATATCAACGTCGACGAGATTTCCTTCAGCGATAAACGCCGCGGGTTTGTCGAGTTGACGCGCGATTTGAACGTCTCCGGGCGCTATTTAACTTTGCCGATCAAAACGGGGGGCGCCGAGTCTTGGGTTAGGATCGAATGCGACGGCAAGGTCGTTCGCGAGTTTACCGCGGCGATTTCTTCCTCGAATGACGAGAAGAAGCCTAGCGACTTCGTTTCCTATGTCGATATGGCGCCATATCGCGGCAAAAAGATTCATGTCGTCATTGAGCGAATCCCCGCCGATTACGAACTCGCTCCCTTTGGATTCGAGGAAGAATTCCATCATGGCGAAGTTGCTTATGGAGAGAAATATAGGCCGCAATTCCACTTTTCGCCTCGCGTTGGGTGGATGAACGACCCGAATGGACTCGTCTTCAGCGACGGAGTTTATCATCTCTTCTACCAGCACAATCCGATGAGCGTCAACTGGGGTAATATGACTTGGGGACACGCTACAAGCCCCGATCTACTCCACTGGACGGAAGTCGCCGACGCGATTTATCCCGACGAGCTTGGCACGATCTTTTCGGGAAGCGGCGCCGTCGACGTCAACAACACGACAGGTTTTCAGAAGGATCCCGACGATCCGGCTCCTCTCGTTTTCATGTTTACCTACGACGGCCCGAGCATGCGTTACGGCGAACGCGCTTCTCAAGCGCTCGCTTATTCTTTGGACGGCGGCAAAACGCTCGTAAAATATGAAAATAATCCGACGATCCCCCATATTATCGGCGGGAACCGCGACCCCAAGATCTTCTGGCACGAACCCTCTGAACAGTGGGTGTGCGCTCTCTATCTCGACGGCGAGGACTACGCGCTCTTCGGTTCGAAGGACTTGAAGAAGTGGGAAGAATTATGCCGCATCGAGCGACTTGGATGTTCCGAATGTCCCGATATTTTCGAACTGGCGATCGACGGCGACGAAAATAATAAGGCTTGGGTTTTCTGGGGAGGCAACGGGAAATATCTTGTTGGCGATTTCGACGGACGCGAGTTTAAAAGACGCACGGCGCCTCTCGACGCCAAATGGGGCGGAAACGATTACGCCGCGCAAACCTATTCCGACACGCCCGGACGACGCATTCAGCTTTCATGGATGCAAGGGGGCGTTTATCCGGATAGTCCTTTCAATCAGCAGTACGCCGTTCCTCGCGAATTGACCCTCCGTTCGACTGCGGACGGCCCGCGACTTTGCATTAACCCCGTCGTCGAAGTCGAAACGTTGAGAGGAGACGCTTTGCAACTTCAAAAGACCGGCTCCGACGCCGATTTTGCGCTCGTTCCAAAAGACGGCACGTCGAAAGATTACGATCTTCTCGATTGTGAAGCGCGGATCGCGCTTGGCGACGAACTGGTTGTCGTGGAACTCCGCGGACGCAAAATTTTGCTGGAGCCCTCTGAGAAAAAGATGACGTACGACGGCGTCGTCGCGCCCCTCGACGTCGTCGACGGAGTCGTGAAATTGAGGTTGATTCTCGATCGCGCTTCTCTCGAAATCTTTGCGAACGACGGACTTTCTCAGATCGCCAAGTGCTTCGTCCCCGAAGATGAAAACGACGCGCCGATTCTGCGCGTTCAGGACGCCAAGAGCGTCGACGTGACGATTTGGCCGTTGAAGAGCGTTTGGAACTGAATTTAAAGGTTCCTTCAGACGCGCGTCTTTCAAAAACGCGCGTCTTTTTTATTTTGACTAATTATCGTCGAGTTCAATCTCCACGAGAGGGAAAACGCCTCGAGTTGAAATGAATTTGCCGAAGAGAAAATCGGAGAGAAGATGACGCCCCAGGATTGAACGAAGGACGGGGCGTTCCGAAGTCGAGGCGTAGAGGACGTATTGTTCCGCTCCGAGTCGCAGTTTGGCGCCGAAAGCGTCCTTTTTATCCGCGACCTTTAGGTTTTCGCCGACCATGAGGGGCGTCCATGAGGCGTCGCGTAATGCGCGGCGGCGATTAAAGTCGAAAAGTAGGGGGCAGAAGAGAGTCGACGTCTGGGAAACGACTCGAAAAGCGACTTTTCCTGTCTCCGCGTTAAACTCCAGGTTTCCAAGGGCCGGGGCGTCGAGATCGCGCGAGGGAAGCCCCAGCGGAAATAGGCGTGAAACGATCGGCAAAGACGCGGACGGAAGGGAAGTCTGTTCGGTCTTGCAGATCTCTTTAGCGACGGCGAATAGGAGAAGGGGAGAGCAAGGATCGCGTTGAACTGCAGTTTCGGAAGGAACTTCGAAGGACGCGTTCAATTCCCTTGGAACGGGGTTGGCGCGATCCGCCGCGCTTGGAAGGAGCTCGTCGACAAGGAGAAGAATTTTTTCAGCGTAGGAAAGAAGGATTCGTCGCGAGAGTCGTCGCCCTCCCTCAAGCAAAAGAGAGCGTTCGCAGAAAGCGTACGCTTTATCCAGATCGACGCACAAGGTTTCCCAATTTCCGACGGGTTCAAGCTTGCGTCCGTTCACGGAAACGTCGACTTTCCACTCCCCTTGGAAGATTGCGTCGCCATTTGACGCGAGATCAATCGGTAGGCTGAGCGCTCCGGTGGAATTCGGCGATTCCGCGAACTCCACCGCCATTTCGATCCCTTTTCCGTTTCCCTCAAAGGAATCGGAGAAGAGGCAGAAACGTTCGTTTAGCGCAAACGCCGAGCGGACGGCGGCTTCATTGAGTTCGCTGTCGACGGCTTCTAGCACGCGTTCGCGAAAGATTGGCGAAGAAAAAGAGGGGGTGGCGTCGTTCGACATAGTGATTCCTAGACTAAAGGAGACGCGGACTCGCGCGTCGTGTTCACCCTCATTGTATCAGCAACCTTAAAGACTGAAAGAGGTTGGCGCGTCTCGAGCCTTGCGGCGACGGTGATAGCGTGGTATACTGACGAGAGTAGCGCGGGCTAAAAACGCCGCGCAAATTGACTATTTAAGTGAAAGATAAAGGCTGGCTTAGGCGATGAATCGTAGTAAGAGTCGTGAGATTTTCGAAAAAGCGTTAACCTTAATACCCGGCGGCGTAAACAGCCCCGCGCGCGCTTTTGGCGGCGTTGGGGGAACCCCCGTGGTCTTCGAACGAGCGGAAGGACCGTGGATGTATGACGTCGACGGCAATCGCTATATCGATTACGTTCTTTCCTGGGGCCCGATGATCTTGGGGCACTGCGATCCTCGCGTAACGGAATCTATCAACGCGGCGGTTGCGCACGGCACGAGTTTCGGAGCGCCGACGCTCGCTGAAAATACGCTGGCCGAGCTGATCATTCGTCTGGTTCCCTCTATCGAACGCGTACGTCTCGTTAATTCGGGAACGGAAGCGACGATGAGCGCGATTCGTTTGGCGCGCGGCTATACGGGTCGCGACAAGATCGTGAAATTCATCGGTTGTTATCATGGACACGTCGACAGCCTTCTCGTCGCGGCGGGAAGCGCGTGCGCGACGCTTGCGGTTCCCAACTCGCCCGGCGTCACAGCGGGAACGGCGGCGGATACGATTCTGCTCAATTATAACGACGTCGAAGGGGTTCGAAAAGCGTTCGATGAAAGCGGCGATCAGATCGCGGGAGTAATCGTCGAGCCTGTGGCGGGGAATATGGGATGCGTTCCAGGTACGCGCGAATTCCTAGATACGTTGCGCGAGGAGACGAAAAAGCACGGTTCCGTCCTGATCTTTGACGAGGTCATGTCTGGTTTCCGCGTCGCGCGCGGAGGAGCGCAGGAATACTACGGTATTACCCCCGATCTTACGACGCTCGGAAAGATCGTCGGCGGGGGATTGCCCGTGGGCGCTTTCGGCGGGCGTAAAGAGATGATGGAAGCCGTGACCCCCGTCGGAAAGGTTTATCAAGCGGGAACGCTAAGCGGGAATCCTCTCGCGACGGCGGCAGGAATCGCGACCCTTCAAGTCCTAGAAGCGGAATCTGATTTCTATACGAAACTCGACGCGACGACGACGCGTTTGGCGAAGGGGATCGAAAAAGAGGCCGCCGACGCGGACGTCAAAGTTTCCGTCTCTCATATCGGCGGCATGTCGACAATCTTCTTCCTTTCGGAGGAAGACGACTTCGTCAAGGATTGGGATTCTTCGTCGCGCTGCGATAAGAAGCGTTTCGCGAAATTTTTCTGGAGTATGCTCGATTCCGGCGTGTATTTGCCGTGTAGCCAATTCGAAACGATGTTCACGAGCGCGGTTCACTCCGACGAAATCGTCGACGCGACGATCGCCGCCGTCGGCAAAGCTTTTCGCGCTCTGTAACAGTCGTCTCTAATTAAGGGAGATTTTGATGACGCCGTCTGCTGATAACTCGCCTTCCGCCGCCGTTGCCAAACGGCGGCGCGATCTTCTGGCATTGCTCTATACCCTCCTCTATCCAACGCTCTTAACGTGGGGGTATTTTGTTTTGGGCAAAGGACTCGATCCCTCAGCTTCGCGACTCTGCTATACCGTGGGGAAAACGCTACAATTCGCTTTCCCCGCGCTTTACGTCGCGCTGATTCTCAAAGAGCGTTGGCTTATTCGCCGTTTCAGTACGCGCGGGCTCTTGGCGGGCGGTTTATTCGGCGTGGCGGTCGGGCTTTTGATCTTTTTAGGGGGACGTTATTTTATGACTTCTCCCGGCGCTTTCGCGGATCTTGTGGAAAGAACAGGCGTTGAATTTCAAGAGCGTCTGACAAGCTTCGGACTCGCGTCAAAAACTCTTTTCACCGTCGTCTTCCTCTTTTATTCTATCTGTCATTCAGGGTTAGAGGAATATTATTGGCGATGGTTTGCCTTTAGGAGCCTAGAAAAAAGGTTTAACTGGCTAACGTCGGCGCTAACGACGAATGTCGCTTTCGTTTTTCACCATGTCGTCATTCTTGGCGTTTACTTCGGATACGATTCCTTCGCGACCTGGTTCTTCTCTTTAAGCGTCGGCGTCGGAGGGTTCGTTTGGCAGTGGATTTATAAGAAGACTGATTCGATCTACGGCGCGTGGTTGAGTCATGCCTTCATCGACGCGGGCATTTTTGGTCTAGGATTCTATATGCTTCCTTAGTGTGAAGCAGGACGCCATAAAGACGAGAAAAGAGGTTGTTTATGACGAACGTTTCTGAAGTGGAGCGCGGCTCGGCTCTTCTTGCATTGCGAAATCGACAAGGGATAATGGCGCGATTGACTCCTTTTTTAGAAGTCGCGCTGATCTTTGCCGTTTTTGTCGCATATGGCGCATGGCCAACCCCCGACGTCAACGAGCAGTATTATGTCGGGAAGGCGATTCACTTCTGGAATCACGATTGGCTTGGGAACGATCCCTTCCTTAATACTCCCGATTCGCACTGGCTCTTTTACGCGACGTTCGGTCTCTTTTCCTTTCTCTTCTCTCAAAACGTTATGGTTTGGGTGGGGCGCGTTTTCGTTTGGTTGGCGACCGCGTGCGCGTGGCGTCGTCTGAGTCGCGTCTTTCTTCCGATTCCCTTTTTTTCCGTATTGACCGCAATAGGGTTCGCTTTTTACTTGGAGTCTTTTCACCTTGCGGGGGAATGGATAATCGGCGGAGTGGAAGGGAAGAGCTTTGCGTTTCCTCTGGTCTTTTGGGGATTGTCGTACTTTTTCGAAGGGAAGTACAATCGCGGGTGGATTCTCATGGGAATGGGAGCGGCGTTTCATGCGCTTGTGGGCGGATGGGCGGTTCTTGCGTGTTTTCTTTCGTGGGTGGGGAATCAACTTTTCGATCGTCGTTTGCGCGGAGCGAGAGCCTTTCTGAAGAACTTGACGCGTATGCTTCCCGGTCTTGCGATCGGTGGCCTCGTTTCCCTTTTAGGCGTCGTTCCCGCGCTTCGTCTCGGTCTTGGGGCGACTCGCGAGGTGATCGCCGAGTCGCGCCGGATTTACGTTTACGAACGATTATCGCACCATCTTGTGGCGTCGTCCCTTCCTTGGACCTTCCTAGGACGTTTCTCCTGTCTCGTTTTAGCGTTCGCGCTTGCGGCGTTTTTAGGAACGTTCCTGACGAGACGCTGGCACGTCGATCATGGCGCCGAGGCGTTTGCGTTGCGTTTAGCCGAAAGAGAGCGCTTTTTCCGGCTGAACTCCTTCGTTTGCGTCGCGTGTCTCTTCGCCGCGTTTGGCGCGACTGTCGACTGGGGGTCAAAGTGGCTCGCCGAGTCGGGGCGTATCGCCGATTATCACGAAGCCGCGGGAATTCTAAGATACTATTGGTACAGACTCTCCGACTGGGCCGTCCCCCTCGGATTGGTTTTCGGCGTCGCCCGTCTTGCGAAGCTCGTCTTTGACGTTCTTTTGAGGAGACTTGACGAAACGCGCGCTTCCGGAGACCGGACGCGGCTTCTTTACGACGCGACCGCTTACGGCTCTTTAACGCTGCTAGGCGCGTTTGCGGCGTATTGGGGATTCCGGTTCGTCTTCTATCGTCACGCCGTCGCCGTGGCGAAAGCCGTCGCAGTAGGCGCGCTCCTCCCCCTTCCTAAACCGACGGAAGGGCTCTCCTTCATCGCTACCGTCGATTTTCTCGGCGCGATTCTACTTCTGGTTTTTCTCGGCTACCAGCTTGTCAAAGGCCGCCGGGAGTCAAAAGACGTCGCCGACGCCCATCGCGCTCCGTCGACGCCTCTGACGACGGCGCTCGTCCTTTGGATCGCGATAGTCGGGTTCGTCGGCCCGATGTGGAGGCTGGCCTATTATGTCGATATGCGCGGCGTTAAAGTGATTCCGCGTAGCGCGCCGCCAAAAGAGTCGATCGCCGACGGCTGGATCGACGCTTGCGAGTGGGTGCGCGATAATACGCCGAAAGAAGCGGTCTTTCTTGTGCCTCGCGGATGCGAGTCCTTCAAGTGGCACGCGCATCGCGCCGAAGCGGGAAACTGGAAGGAAATTCCTCAAGACGCAAAGTCAATCGTCACGTGGAATCGTAAGATGGAACATTTCTACGCCAACCCCGGCGAGGCGAAGGATTCTCCGACGAGGTGGAATCAGGCGCTCAACGTCGTCTTCATCAACAAAGGCCTTGAGAGGGTTCTCAAAGAAAGCGAACGTTACGGTTACCAGTACGCCGTCGTCGAGACGCCCCCCTATACGATCTTTTCAGTTCCAGAGGCAGCGCGTCGATGGCAAATTTTTATCGACAACTGCCGCGTCTACGAAAATACTCAATTTGTCGTTCTTAAATTGCACGATCTCCCTTCTGAAGAGGACGCCCCTTCTGGAAAGGAATGACGAAACAAAGTAGAACGACGCCATCCGCATAAAAAAAGCGTTCTCTCGGATAGAACGCTTTTTTTATTCAGTCGACGTTAGGGCAACGTTTTTAAATAGAGACAAGCGCCGGATTTCAGCGTTTTGGGGGCATGAAAAAGCGGCTTACGTCGACGCTTTCCAATTCTAACAATCGAATCTTTTTGTCTAGTCCGCCGGCGTATCCTGTTAGACAGCCGTTGGCGCCGACGACCCTATGGCAGGGAATAATGATTGAGACGTCGTTATGTCCTACCGCCCCGCCAACCGCTTGCGCCGACATTTTCTCGACGCCTAGAATCGATTTTAACCGACGCGCTATCTCGCCGTAGGAGATTGTTTCACCGTAGGGAACGCGCAGGAGCTGATCCCAGACAGCGCGTCGAAAGACGGTTTCTTTCGGACACAACGGAGGGGTAAAATCCGGTTCGACGCCATTGAAGTAGACGTCTAGCCATCGGATCGTTTCGGAGAGAATCGGCGTTTTTAGTTTTGCGCAGTTCGTCGGTAACGAATGCGCGTAATACTTCGCGCCTTCAAACCATAGACCCGTCAATCCGAGATCGTTCGCGACTAGTTTAATAACCCCTAACGGAGAGGCGTATTCCCAGGCAAAGACCGTTTTGGGCGGGGTCACAGAGGACGGCTGAATCCTTCCCATTTAACACTCCATCCTTCGGGGAATCCAGGAGCGGAGTCTCCAGATTTGGGAAGAGGAGCGTCCCTTTCCGTCTCCGCGAAACCAACGCACATTCCAGCGACGGCATGGAGAAGTCCGCCGTTTCCGGGAAGATAGGGACCGGCTCCGCCGTTTCGACTAGGTCCTCCGAGATTGACGCCGAGCGTGTCGAAAACGTTCTTGCTCGATTTGACGAACAAGGATTCAATCGCGAGATCGGGACGTCCTAATCTTGCGCCCTCCATCGCCGCCATCGGATAATCCCATCCCCACGTGCGTTTCCATTGCCATTCCTTTAACACGCGTTCAAGGGTGCGTTCCGCAGTCGATTTGTCGACGAATTTCGTTGGGGGAACGACTCCGTAAACGCCGACAAGGTCGGGATGCTCCCAATTCCAGTTTTCGAACGTGTCGAGCCATTCGGGAGAGCGGACGTAGACGCCGTCTTGTTGGGGTAGCGGCGCAAGACGTTCGACGATTTCGCTCCACTTAGCGTTGGGTTCCTTGCCGAGTCGTTCTCGCCATTGATTTGCTTTGTTGAGTCCCCAGCGCCAATACTCCAGGTCAAAAAGGTCGTCGCGAGTGTAACCGACTTCGCTGGGAGGCATCGCGGGGTCAAGGTGATATACGCCTTGTTCGTCTTTCGTCGCGAAATCCGCCATGTGGACGGCGGTTCCCTCGACAATATCCGCCCACTTCTCAAGGGTTTCGCGCGTGGGGGTATGCAAGTAGTCCATTTCGGCGAAATAGATCGGATGAGGTTGTTTCCACAGGAGCGCGAGATTCCCTTCCCATGGAGCGGTGCGTCCGTCGGGAGCGACTTCCTTTTGCCACTTATACCCTTGGTAGTCGAGCTGTTTCGCTAATAATCGGGCCCCGTCCTTGATTTTCTCAAAGATACGAACCGATTTTTCCGCGTATTCGACGCGGTTCCAGCTCCACCAGTGAATCATGTGCCACCAGACCATTTCCATATGGAAACGACCGCTCCAAGGACAAATCGCGAGAAGTCCTGATTCCGAACAGGGCCAGCTCCCTGTCGCGTTGACGCCCATGAGGAATTGCGAAAGAACGATGCGGCGTTCAAGTTCAAACCACCGCGGGTCGGCGCTTCCTGAAAGGTCTATCGCCGCTCCGGAGTTCCAATACTTTTCCCATCGCGCGCAAGATTGCGACTCGATTGTGGAGAAAGCGTAATGAGGAGAAGCGACAAGGGAATCGTCGCAGGGTTTTTCTGAGTAATCCCCACCGTCGAAAGAGATCGTCAATTCAAGAGAATCGGCTCCGGCGGCGTCGACGCGAATCGTCGAGCTATCGTCGGACGTCGCGACTTTTCCCCCGACGGCGTCGACGCGGATGGCGTACGAGTAATCGCCGACGACTCCTTCGTTATATTCGTTTTTGAGGTCGCGCTTTAGAATGACGGACGACACGTTTTCAGGGAGGTTTGACGGAGTGGCAAACGAATAAGGCGTCTGGGGCGCGGAGTCGCTAAAGTTGCCGGTCCACGGGCCGTGCGTTAGATCCGGATAAGGTACTGAGATCGCGATTGACAAATCCCCGGAGGCGAGAAGCGCGGAATTTACTTTGATTGCGACGGTTGAATCCAGATCCACGTCGTCGCCGATACACGTCGCGACCTCGACTTTCTCCCCATTGACGGTGAATGACGTCTGATGGATCCCTGTCCAGGGATCGAGAGTTCGTCGGTATTGCGACGCGGAGTTAGCGTTCAGCGCTTTCCCGTCGGCGTCAACGAATTGAACGCGCGCTAGATTCATCTGACTCGGCGTCTGACGATGCCACGCGTAGAGATCCTTTTTGTCGCCGGGCCAGGAATCCTTTCCTTTAAGTCGACCTTGCCAGTACGTTCCGGTGAGCGTGACGTCTTGCCAGGTGCGATTACTCGGAAGAGGAGTGGAGAACCATCCCCAATGAGAAAGGACGTCTCCCTTAAAGGTTTGAAGACCCGTGCCGTCGACGTTAAAGCAAAGATTGCCGTTTCCCACGGGGAGAAGGAGGGAGGGATCGTCCGTCTTGACGACATGACGCGCCACTACCTCCCGACGATTCAAAGGCTCCTGGAGCTCCGCTGCGAAGGATATGACGTTTCCCGTCATGAAGAGAAAGAGGGGCGACAAACGCCGACAGCTATTTTTGAAAGAAAAGACTCTTCGTTGTTTCATTATCCGTATCTTCCTTCTAGTCGCTAGGGGTGATCTTTTTCGAAGTGGCGAGGGCGATGCAACGTCCTTCGGTTCCTACGGCGTTGTAAAAATGGTAAACGACTCCGTTGTGCTTGACGACCCACGGTTTGTGAGCGAAGGTTTGATCGAATGGTTCGGAAGGCTCGACGAGGTGCGGGCCTTCCCATTTTCGCCAGCTTTTGAGGTCGCGCGAAACCGCAAATGTTTCAAACGCGTTCGGTTTCCAGAAGGCTCCAAAGTAAAACATCACCCAAAGATCGCCGATCTTGACAACTTGAGGATCCCCTGAAATTCCCGAACGATTGTCGATTACCGGTTGCGTCCCATAGCGTTTCCATTTTTTCATATCGTGCGAGACGGCGATTCCGATACGTTCGACCGAAGATCCCGTCGCGGTCGATTTTCCGTTGTAGAAGCAGACGAAAGGATAACCGAGCGTTTCATTGCGATCCCAGATGACCGACGTCTTATACATCGTGGTTTTCTCAAAGTCTCGCGCGTCGGGATCTTCCGGCGTCATGATCGGGTCGTCGAGACGCGTCCATTCTTTGGCGGAGGTCGGATCCGACGTGTAGGCTAGCCCTATTTTTAAGGGATCAGGCTCGTAACCTTTCCCCGCGCCGCCGATATACGTAAACCAATATTTTCCTTCGAAGGGATGGATTTCATAACTTCCGCCCCATTCGTGGTCGACGAGCGCCGCCGAAGGAGAACATTGCCAGGCGTCCCACCCTTTCTCTCGAAACGGCGCGACCGTTCCGCAAGAGGTCCAATGGAGAAGATCCGAGCTCTTCGCAAGCCGCGCGACGTAGCCCGTGCCATGAAGAAAACGGAGATAAATCATATACCAGACGTCGTTGACTCGGAAAACGTTGGGGGAGTCGACGGGATCCCCTTCTTCTTGAGGAAGGACGATTCCGTATTTGTACGGCGTTTTGATCTCTTCGTGGATCGCCTTCATTTCTTCGTCGGTTACGTCGGAAGGAGTCGAAAGATCCGCTTCGATCGGAGAGTCGTTTTCGGTGGCGAAAAGCTCGGAATCGGGGATTTTTAGAGAGGGAAGAACGCCTAAGAGTCCCAGAGAGGCGGCTCCGCCGAGGAAGTTGCGTCTTGAAGTGACGCGGAGGTTTGTTTCCATTTGTCTACCTTCTTCTAGTGTGTCGTGGGATGGAAGGATTACTATCCAGTCGATTATCAAGAAACGAAAGGGAATGTCAAGAAAAGAAGAAGCCGCGCGATAGATGCGCGCGGCTTCTTTAAAATAAACGCGTCAACTTATCTAATCTTCACTCAGTTTTCGTGCGAAGAGAAGGCGTCTTCGACTGCTGACGTTGGAGGAGCCAGTAGAGGAACGGCGCACAGATGAAGATTGAGCTGTACGTACCGACGATAACGCCGACAAGCATCGCAAAGGCGAAGGTGTGGATTCCAGCGCCGCCGAAGCAATACAGAACGACGACGGAGATGAGGGTCGTGCCCGAGGTGAGCAACGTACGAGTCAAACATTGATTCGTCGCTTTGTTGATGATCTCTTTCGTCAACGCTTCCGACTTACCACGAATTTCGCGCATACGGTCGAAGAGAACGATCGTATCGTTCAAGGAGTAACCGATAAGAGTGAGAAACGCCGCGACCGTGGAAAGGCCAATCTTAAATTGCGCGAACCCGAGGAAGGCGAGGAAGGACGCGAGCCAATAGCTCAACGCGATCAAGCCGAGGGTGAAGCAAACGTCGTGAATCAAACCGACGACCGCGGAAAGTCCGAAGACCGCGCGACGGAATCTGAACCAGAGGTACGCGATGATACCGACAAGGCTTCCCAAGATCGCGAGAATACCTTGAACGCGCGCGTAACCGGCGACGGAAGAACCTACGGTGTTCGACGCTTCGAAGACGGATTGCTCGGAGACGGCGTTTTGAGCTTTCTGAGCGGCGTCCGTGACGGCGGCGACGTCGGAGGTGTGGAAAATCACGTTCCACTCGGTCGCAGGAGCGTCGGAACCCGCTTGATAAGCTTCGTTGGTGGCTTCGAACGTTAAGTCGGATTCTTTGCCGAGGACGTCGGAGAAATAACCTTCGACGACTTCGCGACCAAGAGCCGGATTGGTTTTGACGGCGACGGTGATCTGAGACTCAGGAGCCGTAGCGCCGGTAGGAACGACCTCGGCGACCTCGCCAACCGTGTATTCCATGGTGTAACGACGAAGCTTACCGGCGAACGTGTTCTTAAGCATCTGTTCGACTTGAACGCGGAACGCGTCGGCTTCCATATCGGTCGGGCACGACGCGCTGATCTGGTAGCACGTTTCGGGCTGAACTACGTTGCCGTCGCGGTCTCTGGTCAAAGAAAGTTCGCTGACGGAAAGGTCGTCAAGATCTTTGAGGTTTGTACGAATATCGGAAATCTTGACGGGTTCGGTGAAGACCGTTTGGATTTCCACGCCGCCGACGAAGTCGACGTCGAAGATTCCCTTGCCGCGCGCGCAGACGGCGAGCAGACCGACGATTATAATTGCAATCGAAACCTTGTAGTACTTTTGGGCGAAGGCGAAGAAGTCGAAATTCGGAGCTCTAAAGGGTTTCAAACCAGGGACGATCGGATTGACGCAGTTTTTGGTGAGCCAACCGGCCTTTTCGCAAGATTGGAAGATGATACGGCAAACGTAGGTAGCCGTGAACATGTTGAAGAAGACGCCGAGGAAGAGGGTGACGGCGAAGCTTCTGATCTGTTCGGAACCGACGAAGTAGAGGATCGCGGCGGTAAGCATTGTGGTGACGTTGGAGTCGACAATCGCCGAGAACGCGCGCTGATAACCGTTGCGGATCGCCATGCGAAGGGTCGCGCCGCCTTGAAATTCTTCGCGGATACGTTCGAAAATAAGGATGTTTGCGTCGACGGCCATACCGACGGTCAAAATGAGACCGGCAAGACCGGGGAGGGTGAACGCGGCGCGAATCGCGATCATCGAGGAAAGGATGAGCACGAGGTTGAGGAAGACCGCGAAAGCGGCGACAACACCGCCGTAACCGTAGTACGCGATCATGAAGAGGAGAACTAAGACGCCGCCCCAGATAAGAGCGCTCTTACCTTTGGCGATCGTGTCGGCGCCAAGGGTTGGTCCGGTGACCATCTTTGTAACAGGCTTATCGGACAACGTTGCCGGGAGAACGCCCGCGTGCATGACGGAGATCAAGTCGCTGACTTCGCCTTCGATGCGCTTGCGGGATTCGGGAGAGAGGTCGTCGCCGAAGGTGATCTGACCGCGATCGCTAATCGTGCTTTGGATATTGGGGGCGTTGAAAAGTCTATTGTTGAAGACGACGCCGAGTTGACGACCCTGATTTCGACCGGAACCGGCCTTGTATCGTTCGGTAAGACGCTGCATATTCTTGGCGCCTTCGGAACGCATCGAGAAAACGACTTCCGGTTCACCCATCGAACCGAAGCTCTGCTGGACGTATTCAATGTGATTACCGTTGACGTCGTAACCGTCGGCGAGTTCGAGAACTAGAACGTCGTAAAGCGGAACCGAATCTGTGCCGATTTCGTCTTCTCTAGGCTTATACTGCGAGGGACGGTAAACGCAATCTTGACGAATGACGTTCGTCTGAGTCGGGTCGACGGGGAGCCAAGAGGCGCCGACGACAACGCCGTCTCCGAGAGAAACGTCGTCAAGTTTTAAACTCTGCTCGAGTTCGTATTCGGGACGCTGCGCCTCTTCAATGATTCTCTTTTCACCGGCGTCGGTGGAGGCTTTCGAGGCGAGAATACGGAATTTCAATTGACCCGTGTCGTTGATAACACGTTCCAGACGAGCGACTTCAGCGTCGTCCGCTTCAGGAATCGTGATTCTGATTTCGGTGTTAGCTCCAAGCTCTTGGATCGCGATTTCGCGCACGCCGCTGGGGTTGATGCGCTTCATAATCGCTTCTTTGAGCCCGTTCATATCTTCGTTAGTGACGGTATCGTGACCGGATTCTTTGTTAGGAGAAACCGTGTAAACGAGGATAGAACCGCCGCGCAGGTCGACGCCAAGGTTGACTCGGTGTTCAAGGAGCCCCTTAACGGAAGAGATCGTCGCTCCTAAAAGGCAGAAGCAGATGACAAAATATCCGAACGCGTTTTCGGGCATGCGGAATTTAGCGGAGCAGATGCGGGAGAAGAAGTACGAAACGACGCAGAGAAGAATGAACGATCCGAAAACGAGAATTCGCTGCGTCATAGCGCCGTCTTTAACTTCAGCGACCGTTGTTTCGGAAGCGACTGGGGCTTGGACTTGATCCGAATCGGACGCGGTCTCTTCCTGCGGTTGAGCGGCGTCGTCGGCGGATGAATCATCGGAAGGCGCCGATTCTTCGACGGCCTCCGCTTCCGGGGAGGTAGCGTTATCGGTCGCGACGGCGGCTGCTTCTGCAACTGGTTCGTCTTGCGCGTAAATCGCCGTCGACGAAACGCCGACGCCGAGCGCTAACAACGTGACAAGGCCTAAAATCATAGACCTCAGCGAAAGTTTTTCGTTAGTCATTTGGGTCAAAATAGCTATGAGTTACACGTGTTTTCCCGACGCGTTCTTGTGCGACCGATCCGCGTGCGAACGGACGCGGGAAAACCGCGTCAATCGGGTTTAAAAATTGCAACGCGCCAGGTCGGGCCCGGCGTATTGACTGGGAATATCTGTTATGACGGATTGAAAAGGATTACTTCTTCGACTTATCTTTTTCTTTGTCCTTATCAGCCGCTTCCTTGTTGAATACGTAATAGACCGAAGAAATTGCGAAGTGAACCTTCACATTATTGTTGTCGTCGACTCTCAGAACGACTTCTCCCGCTTGACGGTCGATCGAATAAACCGTACCGATGAGACCGCCAGTCGTTAGGACGCGATCGTTGACCTTTATCGAGTCGAGAAGCTTCTGCATCTGCTTGTCGCGCGATTTTGCCGGCAAAATGAAGATGAAGAAGAGCGCGATCAATACGATAAAAATCATAATAACCGCCTGGAAGGGCCCGCTTCCGGCAGGCGCAGTCACAGGCTCCGCATCCATGAAGAGCGGCGCCGCAAGGGCGTTCAACAACAAGACGTTCATTGTCTTCCTTTCTGCAAAATAGACGTCGAAACGAGCGTTAAATTCATCCCGGCGCCATACTTCGATCGGAGGAGGCGCCTGCAGACGCCTAGAATCCGCTTTTTCTCGAACTTAAACCTTAATCATACTATTAAAACGCTTTAGATTCAAGGCCCCAAGACGCAATTATGCCCGTTTTTTCTTTTATATAGGTTTTTTTCCCGATTTCTTTATTGAAAATTTCTCTGCTTTTTTACGAATATGCATTACATGGCGCCTTGTTTCTGAATTGACGTTGCGGCGGCGAGCCTTTTTCATTACTTTTCTCCCATAAGACGCTACGTTATCGTTCGCGCCTGAAT
>CAVGEG010000001.1:90922-91733 GCA_963628165.1 Paratractidigestivibacter sp.
AGAGGAGGATGAGTTGATCTGCCGTTGGGCTGACGAGCGCGATTACGAAGACGTCCTCAACATCGAATGCGAAGCTTTTGAATTCCCCTGGTCTCGTCGAGAATTTGAGTTTCTTTTAAGTCTGGATCGTTGCGGAGCCATTGTTGCGCTCCGAGGTGGTCGTGTGGTTGGTTACCTTGTTTACGAATTGCGAAAGACGTCGATTCGTTTGCTTAATTGCGCCGTGCTAAAGTCGGAACGTCGTTCCGGCGTCGGCGCTTTCCTTCTTGAAGAACTCGCCGACCGTTTGGGAAGCGTGCGCGATGAAATCGTTTGCCTCGTTCGCGAAAGAAACGTCGCGGCGCAGTTGTTCCTTCGTCGCGTCGGATTTCGCGCCCAGTGGATCAAACGCGGGTATTACGCCGAAGCGGAAGAAGACGCTTATCGAATGTCTTGGCGTTTTAAAGAATGCGTGGAACTCCGCAAAGCTTCGTGAGAAGCGCAAAGTCATGAGCGATCAAGGGCGTCTTTCAAAGGCGCCTTTTTTAATTCGTTATTGTTGAATTGTCGATAGACTGACGCGATTTTAGTCGACGGCGCGTCAAACTCGCGTATGTCGACAAAAAATCGGCGCCGGATAGCGTCGATTTTCATTCTCTGGTATTTTCAGATTTTTCTTAGCGCGCTTCTTCGCAATCAGAAGAACGTTCCGGCTTGGAGTCGGGGCGGACCGGAGCGAAATTCTGCTCGGGATTTTTGCGGCGACTCCGTGATCGCGCTTTCTTGGCGAGCGCCTGCGTTCGTCGCGGGGGAGGAGAGTGCGGTCGTTTCG
>CAVGEG010000002.1:0-20667 GCA_963628165.1 Paratractidigestivibacter sp.
CTATTACGGCGACGAACACAATATTCTCGCCAAGGCCGCGACCTTCTGCAAGCAGGCGACGACGCTCATCAAGCTCTTCTCCGGCGTTCAGGGAACCGATTCGCGCGACGGCTCGATGGGATATCGCGATATGGACTCCGTATCCTCTTACGACATGGTGCGCTCGGGAAGCATGGGCATGATGGAAGGCCCTAGCGGAACCAAAACGCAAGAAAATAAGCCCGCGCCCGAAAGCAAAGTCGACGACACGAAGATCATCTTTCCCGAAGCGCTCGACAATCCTTACAAATCGGAGCTCGGCGCCTCCGTCGACCCATTCGAACTCTTCAAAGCGGATCGCGATTTCAAACCCGCCTCCGCGCAAAAGAGCGGTCCCGGTTCAATGGGTAGCCCCGGTTACTCGATGGACAAGCCGTGATTAGTTTGAGAGAGGATCATTGGCTTCAATTTTCATTATTCTCCCGTTAGTCGTTCGCTCTCACCCGAGCCAACGGTCGACGGGATTCTTTTTTGTCACGACGCCAACGCGTTTTTTCTCGTAGCCTAGGAGACGTCGTCATGCCTCAACCACTTCAACAAAAGCGCTTCTTCATTCTCGCGGTCGTGTCCCTTGCGCTCCTCGCGCTTGTCTTGACCCTCATGATCGCGGGCTATGGAAAGATCAAAGCGGTCAAAGAACGCGAGAAAAAAGCGCGCGACCCCAACAGATTGCAAGTTCTCGTCGCCGTTGATCCGTGCGCCTATTTCGTCGAAAGGATCGGAGCCGACCGCGTCCAAGTCTCGACCCTCACCCCCGAAGGGAAATCCCCCGAGACCTTCGCGCCAACCCCCGCGCAGCTCGCCGACTTCGCCTCGTCCCAACTCTTCTTCCTCACAGGGCTTCCCGTCGAAGAACGCTTTCTCGCTAATATCCAGTCGATCGCGCCCAACGCGGTCGTCGTTGATCTGCGCCGCGGACTCGACCTTCTCCCCAACCCGCACCGTCACAACCACGAAGGAGAAGACGCCGAAGAAGACGCCAGCGATCACGAACACGACGAAAACGCTCCCCGTGAAGATCACGACGACGATCTCGATTCTCTCGATCCGCACCTTTGGACGAGCCCTCAAATCGCCCGATCGATGGTCGCCAAAATACTCGAAGCGCTCGTCCAACTTGCGCCCTACGCGGAAGAAACGTTTCGCGCGAACGCCGCCGAGCTCGATCAAGAGCTTGCCGACCTCCAAACGCGCACGCGCGAAGCTCTGGCGCCATACCAAGGCTCATTCTTCCTCGTCTTCCACCCCGCGTACGGATACTACGCGCGAGAGTTCGGCGTCAAACAACGCGCGATCGAAAACGAAGGGAAGACGCCCTCTCCTCGCGAACTCGAAGAGCTCGTACGCGATTCTCGCGAACAGAAGATCGCCGCGCTCCTCGTTCAACCGGAGTTTAACCGCGCGTCCGCCCAAGTCGTCGCCAACGCCCTCGGCGCGGGCCTCGTCGTCCACTCCCCTCTTCAAAAAGACTATTTCGAAAATATTGACGAACTCACAGCCGCTATCCTTCAAAGTTTCGGAACAGAAAGACCTGCGGCGCTACACGAGAACTCAAGGAGATAACGCGCCATGCCGACGTCCCTTTCCGAATCGTACCAAGCGCTCGATCGACGCTTTCAAGAATTAATCAACCAGGAAGAAAGCGACTCGGCGCGCGCCGACCTCGCCGTCAAAAAACTCGAGCTTCCCCTCCTCGCGACGCGATTTGGCGTCGAGGAGGATCCAGTGGCGCGCGTGAAAGAAGCGCGCGCGGTCGTCGATAACGTCGTCGACCGCGACGAACGCGATTATCTTCGCCGCATCCTCCTAAACGCGGCGCAACGTTTCGCCCCTTCCCCTGCGCTTGACGAAATTATCGAAGAGATTATCCCCGAGATCTTCTCCAATGAAGAACGTCAAAACGCTCTCTACGCGCGTCTCGTCGCCCTAGGGAAACGCCCCGGCGTCAACTGCGAAAAGTTGCGCGATCGGATCGACGAACTCGACGATCTCCGCCAATATGAAAACGCGACCGCATACCTTCACGCCGCCTACGAAATCGCCGACGTCGACTACTACGACGATCTTGAGACGCTCCCCGCGCAAGTCGCGCGACACGACAGAGCGCTTTTCGAGATCCTGTCGGGACGCGATCCTCAGGAGACGCTCGAATTCTTGCGCGGAGAAGCGGAAAAGACGTACGAGGAGTTCGTCCGCGCCGACGCGCTCCTTGCGCAAAGCGCGGGAAAAGAAGCCGCGTCGACCGCGACGGACGACGAATCGGAAGTGGACGAACTCGACGAGGAGACGCTCGACGCGCTCCAAACGGATTTTGAAAGCGTGGGGCTCGTTTCTCCGTTGATCCTCGCGCGCTACGCGGAATTACGGGAGCTCTTCGAAAGGCGCGACGCCTTTGAGGGGGTTCTCTCGCTACTAAAGTTGCTCGCGGACGCGACGTCGGGAACGCTCTATTATCCAAAAGACGCGGGGACGTACGAGACGGAACGCGCCGAGACGGAAGCGCTCGCGCTCAAGTTGGCGCATGGGGACGCGCGACGTTTAGCGCGGGTGGCGCAAATCGCGCTCGCGAAAGAAACGACGCGCGACACTGGGAAGACCGCGACGCGCGAAGCGCTCAAGCATCTCGGCGGGGAGAGAGGAAGCGACAATATCGACGCGTACGCGACCCTTGTGCGCGCGCATCTCGACGCGGGAATGAAGAAACCGGCGTCGAAGTTGGGGACGCTTCTTGCGAAGACGATCCTCGATTTTGAATCGGAAGCGACGATCGAGTGCCATGCGCGGCATTATCTCGATCTTTTCGACGCGACCGCGGTTCAACTCTTTAACGAAGTAGCGCTTCCGGAAACGCTAGCGGACGTTCTGAACTTCGCGGCGGACGCGCGTGACGCGCAAGAAGACGCGATTCCGCGGCTGATCGAGCGCGCGCTTAAAATCGGGCAAGACGCGGAGCCTCTCGTTGCGGGCGCCGTTCTTTTGGACCTCGTCAAACTCACGCTGGGCGTAAAGGAGTGACATGACCGCGCAAAACGAATCGTATTTGAATATCGGAGACGCGACGATCGATCTGGATCGTGAAGAACGATGCGGTTTTTCGGAAGTGATCTACGGGGAGAGCAAGACGGCGGACGCGATCGAGCGGATCGCGCTTGCGCAGATCGAGCGCGACATTGACGTTTTAGCGACGCGCGTAAGTCAGGAGAAAGCAAACGCGATCCTTCCGAGCCTTCGTCGAGCGCGTCGCGAGGCGTATTACAACCCGGTGGGACGGGTGATTCGCGTACCGTCGTCGCGTCGTCCAGAGGCGATGTATCAGGGTCGAATCGGGATCGTCACGGCGGGAACGAGCGATCTTCCGGTAGCGGAAGAGGCGCGAGAGACGGCGGCGTGGACGGGCGCGATGGTCGAGATGATACAAGACGTCGGCGTTGCGGGGCCTCAGCGTCTTGTGGCGCACGTGCCGCGTCTTCGCGAGATGGACGTATTGATCGTCGTCGCGGGGATGGAAGGAGCGCTTCCTAGCGTGGTGGGGGGCTACGTCTCGGCGCCGATTATCGCAGTTCCGACGAGCGTCGGGTACGGCGCGTCCTTCGGAGGCGTGGCGGCGCTGTTGGGGATGATTAACAGCTGCGCGTCGAACGTCACGGTGGTGAATATCGACGCGGGGTTTAAGGCGGGTTACGTCGCGGGGCTCATCGCAAAGAATATTGCGGGGGCCGCGGAAGACGGTTACTACGAGGGTATGAACGAGTCGCGGGCGCGCGGTTCGCGACGTGGCAGAACAGGACGACGCGAATGACGACGAGGGGAGAAGAGCCGGATCAGTTTCATCGCACGCGCCTCATTTTAGGGGACGACGCGCTAACGCGGATTCAGGATTCGCGGGTGATGGTCGTCGGGCTCGGCGCGGTTGGAAGTTATGTAGTGGAGGCGTTGGCGCGCGCGGGGATCGGATCGTTTCGACTGGTCGATTTCGACAAAGTACAGCTGAGCAATATCAACCGCCAACTTTTCGCGACGCACGAGACGCTAGGGCGCCCAAAAGCGGAGCTCGCGCAAGAACGGATCCTCGCGATCAATCCTTCGGCGCAAGTGGAAACGCGTCGAATCCTCGTCAATCGCGAAACGGTCGGAACACTCTTCGAAGACGACTGGAGCGCCCCCGCGGACTATGTCGTGGACGCGATCGACACGCTTGGTCCGAAAGTCGCGTTGATCGCGGAGACGTTGCGACGCGGAGTTCCCCTCCTCTCGAGCATGGGCGCGGCGCTACGTTTCGACGCCGATTTGGTGCGTTTTGGGAAGCTTACGAACGTCTCCAACTGTCCACTTGCGGCGCAACTGCGCAAAAGGCTACGTCGCGTCGGGGTCAATACGGACGACGTCGAGTGCGTCTACTCCCCGGAGCCGATACGCAACGCGCTCCGCGGGGGCGACGAAAGAATCGAACGCGTCGCCCAGCCCGAACCGCTCCGCTCCCCCGACGAACGCTCCCCGCAAGGCCGCCCGCGCAATACCCTCGGAAGCCTCCCCACGGTCGTCGGCCTCTTCGGGCTACGCATCGCCCACGAAGTCATCCTCCGCCTCGCGCAACGCTGAACCGCTACGCCGCTACGAATCGCAAGCGTCCCTTTCCTATGACGAAACGGAACGCTTTTTTTCTTTTCACGTTCTCTTGAATGTCCTATCTCAATTTCAATCGTCCACCAGAGATCATTCTTCCCAACTTGCCTAAAAAAAAAAAAACACTACAATACAACCAACTAACATAGGCGACGTCCCTTCATCCACTCCCCAACGTAAATATGACCCTCAGAATTACGGAAATTTTGGCACAAAAGACTCATGGCAAAAGCTATGGAACCCCAAAATTTAGCTATGATAACGCAGGCGCCCCTGAGGAAGAAGCCGACAAACCGGAGAGTCGTTCCTTTTCAGGGCTCGGTGAAACGCAGAAGGATTCTTCCTCAATTGACCTTCGTGACAAAATGAAGCGTTTGAGGGGGAGCAATCCGCTCGTCAATCTCTTTTTAGACGGGTCGCGCCACGTCTTCAAGATCGACGACTTCGCTTATGAAGATCGTATCTATCCTATTCTCGCCGGACAGATAGCCGTCGCCTGTTGCCAGCTTCAAGATAAGCGTCTCCATTGCAGATCTCTTGAACACAAACTAGTAGTCGTCATCCCCGACATGGCGTTCGCAAACTATGGGGACGAAGAAGACAAGCTTCGAGAACTATGCGATTCCTTCAACAAGACGCCGGGGCTCAAAAGGCTTGGATATTCGATCTCCGACATTCTAATGTATTCGCCTAAAAGGAACACGAATTACGAAAAGCTACAAAATCTTGCGATCGCCAAAGTTCAAGATCTCATGATCGATACAGAACAGAAGACGGTCTTCAAATTGGTCGCCGAAAAGCTCGTCGGCAACGACCATTACTTACTCAAAGACGGTTCTCTAGAATACAATACCCGTTATGGAAGCAGTAGTCGCGACGAAGATGCGATCCGCGACGCCTATCAACATGTCATAGGGGTTTCTAAATCTTTCAATCCGGAAGGTTGCGGAACCGGCAAAAATAAAGTACGCGGGGTCGAAATCGCCGACCTTCCTCTCTTCCATCGAACGCCTGTTGCACATTACTACAACAGCCATCAGAACGAAAACGTCCACTTTGGCGTGTGGTATTTGAGGGTAAGAGACCGACGTCACACCAACGGTCCCCTCGGCGGAGTCGTGAAAGTTGAAAAGATCATGACGGATGAAGAGAAAAACAAGGGTCTGGACTCAAACTCCGTCAACAACCTCTGCGCGCACATCCTAAATCTACGAACGCCAACCTGCTACGGAGTCGACAAAAGATGGGCAAACCATCTTTATCCGGTATACCTTACCGAGCGCTACGCCAAAAGCAGATATCTTAGTCCCGCCGTATTCTTACAGCTATTCTAGGGGGAGATCATGGTTCAAGAAAAGCTCATCGGACGCGTTGTCGCAACGGAAAAGAACCCTACGACGATCGACTCCTTCACGTTTTGGACGCAATCGGATTTGATCCTCAATCCCTTTGATATTGTGAAAGTTGAACATATCAACGGCTCGTCCTCATATGGAGTTATCGAAGAAATCTCGCACATTACCGACGCGACAAGTTTCCTGACAAACTACATTTCAAGCGATTTTGGCGACCTTGACGTCGAAGACGCGACGACGCGTATCGGAATGAATTACGTCTCCGCTAAGGTTGTGTGCAACAATAAGAATATCTATATTCCTTTGCAAAACAACGCCAAAGTACTCCTCGCGACGAAGGATGAAATTACCTACGCGCTTGGGCTTAAAGACGTCGACAATCCTCTCATTTGCGGTTATCTCGAAATGTATGAGGGAACGCAAGGAAACGAAAAAGTTCAACTTCCAGTACATTTGAATTCAAAGTTCATTATCGGTCCGGAAGGCGCACACTTGAATATCTCGGGAATCTCTGGTCTCGCCGCTAAGACTTCCTACGCAATGTTCCTACTTAAAGCGATTCAAGACAAATATCTTGCAATGGACGAAAACGAAGAAGAGAGCGTCGCGTTCGTCCTCTTTAACGTTAAAGGGAAAGATCTCTTGGCAATCGACCAGCCGAACGACTTTAGCGACGAAGAAAGACCTGAAGAAGCGCAGGCTAGCGCCTATGAGCTCTATCAAGCTCTCGGGCTTGAACCGACGCCCTTCAAACAGGTTTCCTATTTCCATCCATTTTCCGATTGTCACGGCAAATGCAATTCGTACCTATCGCGCGACGAACTCTCCGAAAACGCGAAAATAGGCAAGAGTAAGTTTTTCAGATATCTTTATCCTGCAGATAAGGAAAGCCTTGACCTTCTCTTTGCTAATGTAGACGATCCAAATCAAACGATCGAATCAATCCTCAACTATATCATGAACGAATCTGACTCCAGCTTCAAAGATCTTCAAGACTGGAAGGCTTTGCTCGATTCAGTAAAGGCTAAGACGAAAGCGGGAGTCAAGGAAGGCAACGAGATCAGCGTCATGAGTTGGCGAAAATTTAGTCGACTTCTCAACAAGGCGATAACAGGATGCCAACTCTTCGCGCGAAGGCTCAACAACAACGCGGAGGCGCCTGAAACGCGACTCGAAGACGCAATTAAACAAATATCTAAGAACGACGTCTACGTCGTAGATATCGCGAAGCTTTCGGAAGATCAACAGGCCTACGTTTTCGGAAACGTCATGCGTTCCGTTTATAACCTGCAACTTGGAGAATACGACGACGAAGGAATTAAGCCCCCGCGGCGAATCGTCGTATTCATAGACGAATTGAATAAATACGCGTCGAAAGACTCGCCTAAAAACTCCCCCATTCTTCGCCAGATTCTCGACGTCGCCGAGCGTGGCCGCTCCCTCGGAGTCGTCCTCTTCGGCGCGGAGCAGTTCAGAAGCGCTCTCGCCGACCGCGTGACGGGAAACTGCTCGACGCACGCGTTTGGACGCTCGAACACGATAGAAGTTGGAAAAGACAATTATAAGAGTATCCCACCTGTGTACAAAAATATGATTACGCGTCTCAAACAAGGCGAGTACATCCTCCAAAATCCAGTCTTCCGATCTTTGCTTCACATTAAATTTCCTAAGCCCATCTACAAACAGTTTAAGTAATAATACCCTCTAACCATGGAAAACTCGTCTAACCCTACGATTATCGGCAAAAATGTTTTGGACAACCTCACGACAGGTCTCTACAAACACTCGAAGGTCATCTATCGCGAATATATCCAAAACTCGTGCGATCAAATCGACGTCGCTCTTAAGGAAGGACTCATTCAAAACTTGGATGAGTGCGAGATCAATATTCAGATTAGCAACGATCAAGACAGACGGACCGTCTCGATCACCGATAATGCGACCGGGGTTAAAGCGTCGCTTTTCCAAGACGAGATAGGCGCAATAGCTAACAGCAATAAGAAAAATGGAGAAAGCCGTGGTTTTCGAGGAATCGGTCGACTTTGCGGAGCCGCTTATTGCCAAACGCTTCGATTCACGACAAGTTATAAGGGGGAAGCAATCCAGTCTTCCATGACAATCGACGCCCAGAAGATGCGCGAACTCGTCGGGGGAAGCTTCAAATACACGGTAGAAGAAGTCTGGAAGAAAGTCGTTAGCTTTGAAACGCGTCCGTGGAATGAGGAAGTGCATTTTTTCAAAGTCGAACTCTTCAATATCAATCAGGAAAACGACGAAATCCTGAACATAAATGAAATCATCGACTATCTTTCTTTCGTTGCCCCGGCTCCATATGATACGCTAAAGTTTGGTCCTTTCCCTCAAATGATTCATGAAGAAATGAAAAAGCGCGATTGTCAGCCGACGGAATATGACGTTCGCGTCAATGGAACGCAAATCAAAAAGCAATACAACGAAATAATTTACGACAAGTACGGTAAGGAAAAAGACAAAATTGAAGCTCTCGATATTCGAGATTTTAAAGACAAACAAGGGAACCTGCTTGCTTGGGGCTGGGTCGGCAGAAGTGAAAACAGCGAACAAATTCCCCAAAAGAATAATCCGATGCGCGGAATCCGCATTCGAGCTGGAAATATTCAAATTGGCAACGACGACGTTCTTCGAGATTTTTTCACCGAACATCGTGGCGTCCATTATTTTGCGGGCGAAATCTTCATTGTCAGTAAAGATTTGATCCCCAATTCGCAAAGGGATTACTTTAACGAAAATCCTACGCGGAAAGCGTTAGACGACCAACTGAGGGAATATTGCGAAGAATTAAAACGTAGGTATCAGCAATCAAACAATATTGTCAACGATATAAAAGCCGTTCAAAAGTATGAAAAAGCCAATGAAGAATTTACCCAAAAATGGAAAGAGGGATTTGACAACCAAAAGGATGAAGAAAATCTAACGGCCAATCTGCAAAAATTATCCGAAAATGCGAGCAAGGCCAAACGAAAACTCGAAAAATACGAGCAGAGCTTTCAAGAGGCGCCCACCGATCCTAAAAATATCCAGTACCAGATTATTAAGGAACGTCGAAATCCCGCGAAAGTGATTCAGTCGGCGGCGCAAACTGAAAAAAAGGCAACCAAGACCCAAACGAATAAAGCGCCTTATCTCAGCCAACAAATTGACACGCTCACTCCTCGTGAACGCAAAATTGTCGACAAAATTCTTTCGATCATTACCGACCGACTTCAAGACGCCGCCGGACCGATTATCAGAGAAATCACGGAAGTTATAAAGAAAATCTGATGGGCAAGCGTAAAGTTCTTTTAGTTGAGCCGAACTACAAGAATAAGTACCCGCCCATGGGACTAATGAAGCTCGCAACGTATTTTCGCAGACGCGGCGACGACGTTCGCTTTTATAAAGGAGATATGAGAGCGTTCGCCGTCCAACTTGTCTGCGAGGATTTGATTCGCAACCTTTCCTTTCGCTTCCCTGACGTCTGCTGGGCTGAGTATTATCCTACGCTCTTGAATTACGTTCGACTCGGAAGATTAAAGGATTTAGAAGGTATCGAGTTTTTTCAAGACGAAACGGTTCTCGATATTCTGAAAGTCTATCGAGAAAAGTATCGCGATCAGGACTATTTCACCCATCCGAGATTCGACCGCGTCTGCGTCACAACCCTCTTCACCTTTTATTGGCAAATCACGATCGATACGATCAATTTCGCCAAGCGTCTGTGCAAGCCCGTGGAAACGAGCCTTTCGACAGAAGTCAGTCTACGCCCCGTAATGGTAGGGGGAATCATGTCGACGATGCTCCCCAAAGAAGTGGAAGAAGCGACGGAAATCACGCCGTATCGCGGACTTCTCGATCGTACGGGCCTCGTCGACGCTGACTCGAAAGAGATCATCGACGAGCTCCCTCTCGACTACTCGATTCTCGAAGAGATCGACTATGTCTACCCCGCAAACAACGCGTATTTCGCGTACATGACTCGCGGTTGCGTCAACAAATGTCGATTCTGCGCTGTGCCTCGATTAGAGCCGAATTATCGAGATTACATCGGTCTCAGGAAACAAATCGAAGAAACGGATCGTCGTTTTGGCGCTCAAAAAGACTTGCTTCTTCTCGACAACAACGTTCTCGCCTCGAAACGTTACAACGAGATTATCGACGAAATAAAGGCGTGCGGTTTCGCCAAAGGGGATAAAGTTAAACCCCCACCCCCCTACCTCGTCGCGATCCAAAACTTGAAGGATAATTACAACAATCGCGCGTATATCCGCAAGACGATCAAGCTGTACGACGAATTGGCGAACAAATTGTCCGAGTCCGAAAAGGCGGTGTTCGAAACGCGTCGTAAAGAAGCGCGGCTCCTCCATCCTTATACGGCAACGCGCGACGCAATTCTTGACTTCGACAGCTTCGCAAGACCTCTTTTTGAACAAATGAATCGCACGCGTCCACGCGCGAGGATCGTCGACTTCAACCAAGGGATCGATTCGAGACTCGTCAACGACGAAAACATGAAGAAACTCGCCGAAGTTGACATACAGCCTCTGCGTATCGCCTTCGACCATTGGAATCTCAGAAACGTCTACGAAAGAGCCGTTCGTACAGCCGTTAGAAATGGAATCACCAAGCTCTCTAATTATCTTCTTTACAACTTCGAAGATAAGCCTGAAGAGCTCTATCTCCGGCTGCGTATGAACGTGGATCTGAGCGAAGAACTCAACGTTTCGATCTATTCCTTCCCGATGAAATATCATCCGCTGAACGACCCCGCGTTCTTCATGAATCGCAATTTCATCGGAAGACATTGGAATCGAAAATTCATCCGCGCGATTCAGGCGATTTTGAACTCCACCAAGGGAAAAGTTGGGCGCGGGGTAGAATTTTTCGAAGGCGCGTTTGGTAAAGACCTAGATAACTTCCACCGTCTCCTATGGACGCCAGAGACGTTCCTCATCTACCGTCGGCGCTATAACGCGACATTCCGCGAAGGGCTCGCCGACCGTTACGACGCCAACATCGCCAAAGCGTCCGACGAATCCCAAATATGGTGGGAAAAATTCCAAGCGTTATCTCCCGAACAACTCGAGTTTGCGAAGGAAATCATCGCTAAGAACAAGTTCACCGACGCCGATATTCAATGCGACGACGAGCAAATAGTCGAAGTCTTGAAATTTTACCAAATATCGCGAGAGAACAAATAGGGACAAATACGTCGTCGAGCTCCTAACCAGTAATCTCTCGGTTTTATGAAGCGAGTCTTCAAAAGAACAACGACGCCGAGACCTCCTTCTTAAAAGAAGACGTTTCGGCGTTCTTTATTTTCCGCGTTGTTGAAGAACGCCTTGCTAGTCCGAAGGCGGATTGGGAAGCGATTTCTTTTCGAGTGAGCTCTTTTTACTTTTCGAGCGTTCTTTGATCTTTCTTTCGAGGTCGTTCGTCTCAGTCGGGGGAGCGGCGAAGGGATCGTCGACGGGGACGGTGAAGTCGACGTTCATCCAGAGTTTGTCGGTAGGGGACGGGGGATCGCGTCGGGGCGTCGACTTCTTTTTCGTGCTCGTCGCGCTTGGCGGGGGCGACGGCTTCTTTTTCGGACGCTGACTCGAATCGGGACGCTTGGGTCGCTCGCCGCGGGGAATCTGCGACGACGGTTTCGCCCAAATCTGCGCTTGTCGTTCCGCGCCGAGAGAGTCCGCGACCGACTCATAAAGAAGGCTCTTCTCTTCGTCGATCGATTCGTTCGGATCCCGGAAGATGAACGCGCGCTCTCCTACGCGGACGACGTCGTCGAAAGTGAAAAGCGTCAGACCAACCACCGGGACGCCATTCACCCAAATCTGCGCTTCCGCACCCTCCCCGTCGCCGAAGGGTCGCAAAAAGAGATCTTGCCCAAGTTTGATCGCCATCAAGTACGAGTCGCCGATTTGGAAGCGCGCAACTCCGCCGTCTCTTAAACCGCGAAGCTTGTCCACCATTCTGCGACTATATCTCGGCGCGCTCATCTCCCCTCCCCCGACTCTTAACTACGCAAGCCAAGGGCGCTCGAGCTACAAACGGGCTCGAACGCCCCTTATCTCTCGCAACGCTCAGACGCGCGTCGCTTCTAAACCGCTTTCATTCGAGAATTCGACGTCGTATCCGTCGGGCGTCTCCAGAGAATAGAGGAGCTTGCCGTCCTTCTTCTCCCAGCGCAACTTGATCGCCGATCCGTACAGAGGCTGAACACCCGCGGCCCACGTTAAAGAATCGATCTTCGGCAAACGAATCTCAATCTTCTTCGCCGAAGGATCGACGTTGCGAATACCGACGACGTCGCGATAATATACGCGCTCGACGTGCGACGCGAAACCGTGGTTGCAACTCGCGTAGTCCGCGTCGTTCTCCCACAAAGTCCCGGTTCGATCGACCATGTACTCGTTGTACGCGACCGATTCGTCCAAAAGCTGATCCCCGCGATTCGCTTGCGAAATGAGTTCCAGACGCAACACGTTGCCGACAAAGGAGTTCGCCTTGTGAATTTCCGGATAACCGCCCTCTTTCACGCGATTCGGGCCGAACTTGTCCAAAAGCGTCGCCCACAACTGCGGATGAGACTCCGGCGTCGCCGTCTTGAAGAAGAACGCAAAGTATTGGCAGACTTCCGTTCTGTCGCGGCAAATTTCAAGGGTTCCGTCCTCTTTGCGGATCGCGTGATCGACGAAGAACTCGCCGTCAAAGGACTGCTCGATGACCTTCGCGCGAACCTTACGCGCCTTCTCGCTCCACTTCGCAACGCCGTAAAGCTCGCCGACGATCTCCAAAATACGCGCGTACGTCATATTGCTCGGATAGTTGACGTCTTGAACGAAATCGTTCGCCCTCGACCATTCGACAAAGACCCAGCTCGGAAGCTTTTCGAGAAGACCGTCGGAGTTCTCGTACTTCTCAAAGAAGGCCATTAACTTCTCAATCTTTTTGCGCATTCCCTTAACAAGCCACGGATTCTTCGCACGCGTCGCGAATTCGCCAAGTTCCATCACGAACCACATCGCCCAATTCGGGATGTAGACCCCGTCGTAATGGTCGGAAGGATAGCACATCGGCAACATTCCGTCGGGAATGTGTTTAAAACTCTCCGGCAACATGAAGTTTTCCAAAAACGCCTCTTCCGCCGTGACGGAGCCAGTAAGGTCGAATGACGCGCGCGCCGTAAAGAAGCTGTCGCAAAGCCAGCCCGCGCGTTCGCGGTGCGGACAGTCGGAGAAGACGTCGACGGCGTTTTCGCGGAAGGTCAGCTGCGCGGCAGCGTAAATCTTCTTCAAACGCGGATCGGAAGAGTCGAAGGACGCCTCGCGAGTCGGCGGATACGCGTATTCGCGAAGGAAGAATTTCTTGAGCTTAAAGCTCCCCTTCAAGCAGTGGATCTTCGCGTAACGTCCAACTTGCGGCGCGATGCATTCGATCTTCTGCGTTCCGTCTTCGCTAAAACTCCATTTCACCGCGGAGCACGTGCCCAAACGGAGGAAGTTAACGTCCCCGTCGGCGGTCTTGATCTCGTCGAAGGTCAGCACGACGTCCGTCTCGCCCTTCGTCTCGATTTCCAACCCGAAGAACCCGCAGTAGTTTGCGCCGAAGTCAACGACCTGCGCGTCCGACTCCTTATACAAGGCGCCGACGCTCAACGGCTCCTCATCTGTCAGCTTCGTTTCAAGACGCTGAACTTCGTCCGAAAGAACGACCGTCAGTTCGTCGAGAGGATACCCCTTGAGTTGAGGGCCGATACTGACAATAGAACGATCGCGCCACGGATTTTCCAGCTTTTCGCGCGGCGTCACGACGCAACGCTTGCCCCACGCCTTAGGTTCGAGGATCGCGAATTCAGGATACGGAAGACGTCGCGGAAGATATTTCACTTCGGGCTGACGCGCTAGTTCGACCCCTTCCAATTCATGCGCGTGACGAAGATCGTAAACTTCAATAAAGGGTCGCTGGAAGCTAAAACGCTGAACCTTCTGCACGCGCACGCCCGTCATATCGCACGCTTCGATGGAAACGACGCCGTTCTTCTTCGCGTCAAGGGTCGCCGCGACGACGCGTCCCGTTCCGTCGACGATTTCCGCCTGAATGAAGGACGGCTGATCCAAAAGGTCAAAGCTATTGCTGTTGTATCCGCAAACCTCGATCGTTATGAAGTTTGAATCTTTCGTAAGCTTCGACGCGATATCCCATTCGTCGACGCGGAACCACCCGTGAGGCCCGCGACACGGCCCGTAACCGACGTATTCGCCGTTGACCGTAATGCGATAAACAGTCGCGCCCGCGACGCGCAAAAACGTACCGGCGATATCGTCTTTCGAGTTGAGTTTAAAGGACGCGTAAAAAGTAAGCGTCACGTTCATTTCCGTCTCGCGCCCCTTCTCCCATAGAGGTACGGCGACTTGGAATTTCGGAGTCTTTTCAGTATCCGCAACGGTAGCGTCTTGCGCCAATCCGCGACTAGTGATCTCTAGGGGTAGACCTGAAGCGGCGAGGGTTAGAGCGCTCGTTTTAAGAAAATTTCGACGATTGGTTCCGTAACACGGCATATTCAATCCTTCCTGTAATAAGCTGGACGTCGTAACAAAACGCGACAAACGCGCGTTGCAAGTATGATACCAAAAGAGAAGCGCAAAGTCAAATTTTTACGCGGCAAAAATAGAAATTAACGCCAAAAGATAGAGGCCCTTGTGGGGGGTACAAGGGCCTCAGAACCAAAGAAGATCCGCGAGGTAGAAGAAAGGAATAAGACTACTTGAGGACTTCGTTGGTCAAGGTCTCGACGGTCATATCCGTCTCCTCAAGAGGTTCTTCCTCTAAAGCTTTCTGAGCGTCTTCGACTTCCTGCAACACGGCGGCGCGTTCCTGAGCCTTGGCGAGAAGACTGACGCTGGCAGAAAGCTCTTCCTTGAGGAAGTAACTTTCGGGCATATTGTTGTTGCCTTCTTGCTTCGTCTTCGAAGCGAGTTCTTCAAAGCTCAAACCGTTTTCAGCGTTCCACACGGCGGCTTGAACGGCGTTCTGATTGAGTTCGGAATCGCCGAGCATGGAGCAGAGAACTTGCGTGGTCTTGTTGTCGGTGTACATATCGATCGGGACGATGGTGTATTCAACGGACGGACCAGGTTCTTTTTTACCATGTTCAAGGCAAACGGTGCGCACGGATTCGCGATGGGTCTTGTTAGGAGCGATGGAGAACATTCCGCCGCCGCCGCGACCGCCGCGACCGCCCATACCGCCGCTACGACCGCCCATGCCGCCGCCAATCGACTGGTTGCCGCCGCTACGGCTGTTGCCGCCCATACCGCCGCGGTTATTCATACCGCCGCGACCGCCTGCTTCGCCGAACATACCGCCGCCGAAACCGCCTTGGTTACGACCGCCGCCCACGCCCATCATACCGGCGGCGCCACCCATCATGCCGCCGCGTCCGCCCATCATACCGGGTTGAGCCAACACGGGAACGCCGGCAAACGCAGAAGGCATCTCGACGACGATCGGCTTTTCCGTCTTGTTCGTGACGGCGATGCTACTCTTGAGAGAATTTTTCGGCGTCAACTTAACTTCGACAAGTCCTTCGTCCATCGCCTGAAAAAGTTCGACAGGCTTTGTTTCGTCAGCCTTAGGAGCGTCGTCGGCAGCGTTCGCGCGAACGCCAGTCATCGGCAGCGAAACCGCCAACATTACTAGTAAATGGAACATACTCGATTTCATCTGGATTCCTCAATTCGCGCTACCCCAAGGCGAAACGCGACCAATTCGCGCGTTTCAACGCTCGGCGTCAAAACACTTGAGTCTATGACGTCAAAAGGACGCCTGAGTAAATACACTGTCAATTAATGATAATCTGGGCGGCGTCAAACGTCTACTATTATTGGCGAGAAAATTCAACTTTTTTTCAGAATTTTCAAAATATGCCTATCGTTTACGCCATTTTTAACGGCGTCATTCGCGAGCCGCTACTTTTCGTCGACGCTCTTGCCCGTCTGCGCCTCGATCGCAAGCGCCAAATAACTTTTCACGATCGTGTCGCGCAAACCCAACGCTTCGGCAAGCTCTTTAACGGCGTCGCGCGCTTCCTCAAGGTCTCCCTCGGGCGCAATCGTTTCGATCTCGGTAAAGACGCCGAGTTCTTTAAGCGCGTCGAGCGTGATCGTGAAGCGCCGTCCCTTGAATTCGCACAGCGCGGTTCGTCGCGTCTTTTCGACGCTTTGCGTCTCTTGAAAGTCCAGACGTTCGAAGAATCGCGCCCAGTCGTTCCGCGTTCGGTCGACGAGCGCCTTGCGAATCGCGGAATCGTCGGCTCCTGGAACGACGAGAGGAAGTTCGATCTCTTCACGCGTCTTCGTCGTTTCGTCGAGTCTCGGGCCTTTATACGTTACCGCCAAAAAGGAGCCGCGACGACGAATGCGGAGCATCTTTCCCGCGTCGGGAAAGCCGAGCGCGTCGCATCGAAAAAAGGCGTCGCATTCGACGGACGGTTCGTCGAAAGTCGCGTCGAGAAAAGACTTAACGCGCTCTTCATACGCGTCCGCGTCCTCGACGCGAAACTTCATCTCAATCTCAAGCATCCTCGCGCGTCCTTACAGTAGCGTCGAGAACTGCTCATTTACGCGCAGGTCGCCGCAATTTAAGTAGCGAATATCCTTGATACCGTACTTCATCATCGCCAGACGCGTCAAACCGACGCCGAAGGCGAAGCCGCTGTATTCGCGCGGATCGATTCCGCCATGGCGCAGAACTTCGGGATGGATGAGTCCGCAAGGAATCAGTTCGATCCATCCGTCGCCGCACGTCGGGCACCCTTTGCCGCCGCAAAGGAGGCAATTGAGGTCGAGTTCGAAACCAGGCTCTACGAAGGGGAAGTAGCCGGGACGTAGGCGCACTTTGACGTCGCGACGGAAAACTTGGCTCAAGATCGTGCGCATGACTGCGATCAAGTTCGCGACGGAAATGTCTTTGTCGACGACGAGCCCTTCACATTGATAGAAGGTGTTTTCATGACTCGGGTCGACCGATTCGTATCGGAAACATCTTCCGGGAAAGATCGCGCGAATCGGGGCGCCGAAGCGTTTCAGGGTGCGAACCTGATTGGCCGAGGTGTGCGTGCGCAAAATCAGCTGGTTTTTAAGCCAGAAGGTGTCTTGCATGTCGCGCGCGGGGTGGTCGTGAGGAATATTCAACGCTTCGAAGCAGAAGTATTCCGACTCGACTTCAGGGCCGTAGAGGACGGAGAATCCCATCCCTTGGAAGATATCTTCGAGTTCCATCTGCGCCAACGTGATCGGGTGAAGGGAGCCAAAGCGTCGACCCTTTCCAGGGGCAGTCAAATCGAGATCGTTCGCTTTGCGGCGCGGCGCGCTCTCTTGAATCGCGGCGGTCGCGGCGGCAAGGCTCTCGGTCGCCAAATTCTTGAGCTCGTTCAAGCGACTGCCAAAGCTCTTCTTTTCCTCAACCGACATCTTGCTGAAATCGACGTTCTTCGCAAGCGTCGTGATCATACCTTTTCGGCCTAGAAAATCAATACGAACCTTTTCGAGCGCGTCCGCCGATTTCGACGACTTCGCCGCTTCAATCGCCTGAAGAAGCTTTTCCTTAATCTCTTGCACCGTTATGTCCTCAAATCTATAACTCAACCGCCACGCGTCTAAGGAGGCGTTCCCTCATTATACTCGTCGTTACAGTTTATGTTAGCCCCCGGAGACGTCTATCTAAAAAAATACCGACAATGGGGTTATTCAAGAATTTCGAAAAAATTTTATCAAAGTCAATAAATGGCGCCTATTATGCATAATCCTTAGGCAAACGCCGCTTGACGCCCCAAAACGACATAGAGCGAACGTTCTTAACACAATGCGGTCGAACGAGTTAGAGTCGACCCATTATGAAAGGAGACCCTATGAACTTTTCATCAGAAAAACTAACGGTCAAATCGCAAGAAGCAATTCAGAGCGCGCAACGCCTCGCCGTCGCAAAGGGAAATCCCGAAATCGCCGGCATTCACTTGCTCGCCTCTTTACTCGATGAAACCGACGGGAATATTAAACCGATCCTTCAAGCGATCGGCGCGGATTTCAAACGCCTCAAGCAAGCCGTCGACTCGGAAGTCGGTCGTCTCCCACGCGTCTCCGGCGCGACCCCGAACCTCTCCGCGGAACTTCAAAGAATTTTTGTCAAAGCCGCGGAAGAAGCAACGACGCTCACCGACGAATTCATCTCCACCGAACACCTTTTCCTTGCCCTCGCCGAATGCGAAGGAAAGGCTCAGAATATTCTTAAACTCTTCGCTATCGATCGCACCAAGATCCTTGAAGGCACGAGCGTCGTTCGCGGCGGTCACCGCGTCGTCGACCAAGAGCCCGAAGGAAAATTGCAAGCGCTCGAAAAGTACGGGATCAACCTCGTCGATCGCGCCAAGAAAGGAAAGCTCGACCCCGTCGTAGGACGCGACCAAGAGATTCGACGCGTCGTTCAAGTTTTGTCCCGTCGAACGAAGAACAACCCCGTCCTCATCGGCGAACCAGGCGTCGGCAAGACCGCAATTGTCGAAGGACTCGCGTTGCGAATCGTCGCAGGGGACGTTCCTGAGAGTTTGAAAGACAAGGTCGTCGTCGCGCTCGATATGGGCGCATTGATAGCAGGCGCGAAGTTCCGCGGCGAATTTGAAGAGCGTTTGAAGGCGGTATTGAAGGAAGTTGAAGATTCCAACGGACGCGTTATCCTCTTCATCGACGAACTGCACACGGTCGTAGGCGCGGGGAATCAGCAGGGAGGCGCGGACGCGGCGAACTTGTTGAAGCCGGCGTTGGCGCGTGGCGAAGTCAAATGCGTCGGAGCGACGACTCTCGACGAATACCGCAAATACGTGGAAAAAGACGCGGCTCTCGAACGTCGTTTCCAGCCGATCATGGTCAACGAACCGTCGATCGAAGCGACGTTGTCGATCTTGCGCGGATTGAAACAGCGTTACGAACAGCACCACAAGGGCGTGAAAATCACCGACTCGGCGCTCGTCTCCGCCGTCGAACTTTCCAACCGCTACATCTCCGACCGATTCCTCCCCGATAAAGCGATCGACCTTGTCGACGAAGCGATGAGTCGCCTCGCGATGGAATTGCAAAGCGTGCCGACAGAAATCGACGACGTTCAGCGTCGAATCGTCCAACTCAAGATCGCGGAGAGCCAGCTGGTCAACGAAAAAGACCCCGACGCGCTCGCGCGTTTGGAAGAAGTTCGCGCCGAGATAGCGAAGAAAAACGAAGAACTCGCGGAATTGAACCTCCGCTGGGAGAAAGAAAAGAGCGGCGTCGGCGACGTCCACCAACTCCGCGAAAAGATCGCGCAAACCGAGCTCGAATACAAACAACTCGACGCCGCGGTCAAACAGTCCTACTACAGCGGAAAGCCCGCGGATAACTCGCAATTCCAGAAATTGGCGGATCTTGTCAACGAGATTAAATCCCTCAAGGAACGTCTGGCGCAACTCGAAGCGCAAGAAGCGGAGAACAAGGATCAAAGCGAGTCCGAAAAGGCCCCGCAGAAGAGACTTCTACGCCAAGTCGTCGGACCCGACGAAATCGCGGAGGTCGTCTCACAATGGACAGGCGTCCCCGTATCGCGCATGATGGAAACGGAACGCGCGAAGTTGTTAAAGTTGGAAGACCGTCTGCACGCGCGCGTCGTCGGCCAGAACGAAGCGGTGGACGCGGTCTCTAACGCGGTGCGACGTAGTCGAAGCGGCTTGCAAGATCCGAATCGTCCGATCGGCTCCTTCCTCTTCCTCGGCCCCACCGGCGTCGGTAAGACGGAGTTGTGCAAAGCGCTCGCGGAAGCGCTCTTCGACGACGAAAGCGCCATCGTGCGTATCGATATGAGCGAGTTCATGGAAAAACACACCGTAGCGCGCCTCATCGGGGCCCCTCCAGGATATGTCGGCTATGAAGAAGGGGGCGTGCTGACGGAAGCGATCCGTCGCAAGCCCTTCTCCGTCGTCCTCTTCGACGAAATCGAAAAGGCGCATCGCGACGTCTTCAATATCCTCCTCCAGGTTCTCGACGACGGACGCCTCTCCGACAATCAGGGACATACGGTCGACTTCACGAACACGATCATCGTCATGACGTCGAACCTTGGAAGCCAGGTTATTCGCGATATTACGGCGAATCACGGTACGGCGAAGGAGCTCGAAAACGCGGTCAACCTCGTCCTGCGCGACAAATTCCTCCCCGAATTCCTCAACCGTATCGACGAAACGATCGTTTTCCATCCTCTGGAAAAGGATCAGATTCGTCAAATCGTTCAGATTCAGACGAAAAAGTTGCAAGGACTCCTGGCGAAACAAGGGATTGACCTCACGATCACCGACGCCGCGCTCGACGCGATTGCCGATCTCGGATACGAGCCCGAATATGGCGCGCGACCCCTCAAACGCGTCATCCAGCAACGCCTCGAGAATCCGTTGGCGCTCGAACTCCTCAAGCGTCCCGGTTACGTCGACCCGACGCAACGCGAACGTCGCGCGATTACCCTCACGCGCGAGGGAGAGGATTTCGTCTACAAGTTCGACGATCAGAAATAATGAGCCAAGGCGAAACGCGAACGTAACCCTCGCGTTATAACCTCC
>CAVGEG010000002.1:20677-80389 GCA_963628165.1 Paratractidigestivibacter sp.
CCTCCAATAGGAAAGCGCCCGAACCGCATAAAAACGATTCGGGCGCTTTTTTATTTCTTGAAATCAACGACTGTCAAATCCGACGTCGAGCGCCAAAACGACGCGTCAAAAAGACGCCGCTACCTTTTGCAACGACCGCACTAAGCGCTTACGAGTCGTTTCGAGTCGAATATCGGCCCAGCACGCCCAGTCGCCGATCGAATCCTTATGCGCGTCGGCAATGAAGCTCAACGTGACTTTTTGGCCGGTATACTGAATAAGATCCGCCTCTATCGGCAACCAGGGAGAGCCCATGAAATAGACGCTAGCGACGGTCGTTTCCTGATCCTTAGGTTCTCCTTGAAGTCGCGCGGTGATTTTATACACGATTCCGTTACCCTGGTCGGAGCCGTCCCCCTTCCCGACTTTCGCGCGAAGCGTTAGCGGCGTCTCCGCGGGCAACTCGACGTCGTATTCAAAATAGACGCAACCCGTGGGGCCGTTAAGATACGGCGGATGAACGCTATGCGCCCTTTTCTTTTCTCCCGAACACGAGACTTCGGTAATACTATTGAAAGAACCGGTTTCGCTCAGATTATCGGTCGGTTCTTGACCGTCGCGCTGAATGAACGTACGCCCCGGATTCGTCTCGTCCATGAAGTTAAAATCGAAGGGGTCGCAAACTTCCTGGACTTTAAAATCGAAGACGAATTCGCCCCCGTCGAAACTTGCGTCGATCGTTTCAGCCCCGACCTTCGTCGGCTTCGCCAGCTCTACAACCTTGAAATCCTCGGCTTTCTCCGTGGAAGCGAAGGAATATCGCTTTCCCTTGAGAACGCCGTCTTCGCAACGGAATACGACGTTATGAGGGGAGACGACGAGGAAGTCGAGCGCGTCCCCAGTAGGAAGTTCCATCCAGACGTGTTCCGCGGTCTTCTTTGCAACCAAGGATTTCGCGCCGTCGACGCCCCACGCGCGTTCCTCAAAGTCGAAATCGCTCCCCGTGAAGGGATTGGGCGCAGTCCATTCGACGGTTTGACCGCCAACTTGAATCGTCGCTTTTTCTCCGGGAGCGACCTCAAATGGCGCGGTCGCGGCGTCGGTCGTCGCGGGCTCGTCCGTCGTCGTAATCATGTAGGAAACGGCGTTGGGGACGGGGGCGACGTAGGTGAAGCCGCGCGAAACGCGAAGCGTGGCGGGTCCGATCTCGGAGCGATCTTCGTCGAGCGCCACGGCGACGGCCTTCTTACCCTTCGTATCCAATCGGAACCCGACTTCACGGTCGTCGTATGGGATGATCTCGATACCCTCGTCGAGGAAGAGGCACGCCGCGGCGCCGGTTCCCTTGGCGAGTCGACGTTCCGTCCAAGAACCGCGACCGTCAAACCAGATATACTCGGGGGATTCGCAGTAGTCGAATCGCGCCCCGGCAGGGGAGATGAAGGATTCGACCAAGACTTTGCCGTCGGCGGTCCAAGCTACGTATCCGTTCGGGGGAAGCGCGAGGTCGCGACCTTCGATCGTCGCGCGCATCGGCTCGGTAGTCGACCCGTTCGAGACGACGATCGTGCCGTCCTTGTAGCGCAACGCGACTTGACTGCGGGAGACAATATCAAGCGCGAGGGCTTCCGACGTCGCGTGGCCGACGCCGTCCGCGTCGTAGTATTGGATCGTATCGATCGACGCCTGAGTGTAGTAGCTCGCAATCTGCTGGATCATGAAGTACGTGCGCGCGCCGTAGATTCGACCGTAATCCTCCGCAAAGAAACCGGAATGTCCAAACGCCAACGTCGCGGCGTTAAAGCGATCGATAAGAGCGATCCGCTCCGCGTCGGTTTGAGGATAGTAACCGGGGGCGAACATTCCTACGTTCCCCATGCCGAAATCGACCTCGAGGTCGTGCATTTTCAGAAGGTCGAAATCGACGAGCCACGGGTTCAAGAACATATTGTAAGGTTGATCCTGGCCGTAATTACCGTCCGTCAGGCCCGCGTAGAAGCAATGGTGCGGTCCTTCTGAATAGGTTGGCCCCCCCCATGCTTGCTTCTGAAGAAGGAAGATTTCTCCGTAGGGATAGAAGACGCTCATGAACGTCCCGGCGCCGGGGACGCGTTCGTCGTAGTCGGTGCGCGTCCACGCGGGGACGGAAGAGTGAACGTCGCAATAAGCGCAGGAGAATTTGAACTTTTCTTCGTTAAGAGGAGACAGTTTTTCGCAATATTCGACGGCGCGCGTCGGTTTCGGCGCATAGCAACGCGCCCACGCGGTTCCGAGGGACCAGTCGGCGTGGCGGTTAATCATATCGGGGGACCAATATTCGTTGACGGGCGCAAAGTCAGTGAAGTTGTTGTAGAGGCCGTAGACGTATCCGAGCGTATCCTGCATGAAGCGGGAATAATCGATCCATCCTTCGTCGCCCCCCTTCTTAGGCGCGGGCTTCGTGCGGAAGGTGAAGCTTTCGCCGCCGTCGCGCCAGCAGACCTCATGGTCGGTAACGATCATATGACGGATTCCTCGACGCTGAATGGAAGACCAATGGGCCTTATCGCCTTCGCGCGTCGTCGCGCCATGCGATCTCCAGACGCCCTTCCCCGCGACGTCGCGATAGGGAGACGCGGGGTTGGCAATCGTTGGGAGGGTCTCTTCGAAAGAGGGAGAGAAGGTCACGATGAAACGTTCGTAGACGTCGTTGCGCTTCCCGTCGGTCTTCACGCGGTATTCCGCGGAGCCGTTGAGGATCGCGATAGCGGAGACGCCCTTGTCAGGCTGAGCGTCAGAAGCGCCGTGGTCGCCCCTCAAATAGGACGCGCCGCTACGATACCAGTCGATATGCGCGCTCGCGTAGATCGGCTCGGCTTTATCCCCTTGCGGGCAAATGAGGCCGATACCTGGGCGTTTGTTGTAGTCGTAAAGATAGTACGGGACGGTGAAGACGCGCGAGGATTTGAGCCCGGTCGTTTTTCCAAAGGCGACCTCGGGGACGCGTCCTCCCTTCGCCAGCGTGTCAATAATCAGGCTCTTGCCTTTGATCTGCAGGCGATATTCGACTTCCGTCTCCGCGGTTTTCGACTTCAAAAGCCACCGCGCGGAGTACCCTTCGTCTAAATTTTTGAACTCGAGAAGCTCCGCTTTTTCGACATTCTCGATCGAGCCGTCGGCTCCGACGAGTTTCGTCACGCCCCCTTCGGAGCACGGTTTGAAGCGCTCTCCTCTTCCCCATCGCGCGGAGAGATCGGACCAATTCCCCGATTGAGGACGATATTCGTAGACCAGAACGCCGTCGTGTCCTTCATAGACGAAGTCGCACGAATCGTCGTAAAAATGCGTCGCGGGTTTGATCAGTTGTTTCGCCGAATCTGGCAGAATCGTGTCGGGAGTCGTCGGAAATGGCAGACGTCCTTCTCCGGCGTTGATCCCTAATGGCTGTCCCTCGAAGAGATCGATTCCAGGTTTGGCGCGGAGTTTGAATTCCAGCGACTGACGGTCTTCTTTGAAGACGCAGAAGGAATCGAAATACAGAGAGCTGGGAACCGCGCTCGACCCGTTTCTCACGCGAAATCCGCTAAACTGAGCGCCGTCTTTCATCGCGTCTTGGACGTTTTGCGGAATCTTCATGTAGCACAAAAACCATTCTCGCCAATTGACATGAGCGAGGTTGACTTCATATTCGCGTCCCTTCGAGTCGCGAAGTAGCGCCGAGATGTTGACGCGCGGCGTCTCCGGGGGATTAACCCACACCCAGTTGTTTCCGTAGATCCAACAGGAGCAGAAATCAGCGTCGGCGGGAACGTCGATCGGCTTCGGGGGGCGCATCGTGACGACATAGGGAGCCGCCGCGCCTTTCTTTGCGTTATACGTCAATTTCGCGACGTACTTTCCATACATTTGCTCTTCGCGCGTGCGTTCGAAGGTCGCTTCGGAGTTCTCCGTTTCGACGATCCATCCGTCGAGAGACTCGAAATCAACAATCGGATCGCGAACCTCTTCCGTTCGGTTAGCCCAAACCATTTCGTAAGGACGTTCGCCGACTTTTTCTTGTTCCTGCGCAACGCCTAAAGGAGCGGACGAGGCAAGAAAAATCGCCGCGAGCGCCCATCGTTTTAATCGTCGACTCATGAGAAAACCTCCTCTGAGATGCTGATTACCGTTATTGAGAGAGACGCGCCCTTTCATTAAAGTCCAAGCGCGTCGGAGTAAACAAATCGAGAAAAAGATTATAGCTTTTTAATCGAGTTAATCATCACCAGGAGCGACACGCCGCAAATGAGCGTCGCAAACGCCGGCAACGGGCCAAAGTTGCCGCCGATAATTGCGACGAGAACCATAAGAAAGATAAACTCGAAGCCCCCCTTCTTCCCTTGGGGCGTCGATTTCTCTTCAAAAAACGCCTTCGGATCTTGCATAGGCGAGATCGGCTTCCCCGTTCGGGGATCAAAACGCCTTTCCTGATTATTTTGCGCGTCGATTTGCGGCTTCCAATTTGGATCTAAAGGCTTGCCGGTTTTGGGATCGAATCGGGGCGTCGATATCTCCGCTGCGCGCGTTTGCGCCGCGTTCGGCGATTTCGGCGGCGTGAATAGCGGGGTCTCCCGAACTTTCGGCGCGGACGCTTTCGGAGCGACGGGCTTTGGCGTCGCGTTAAAGGTCGGCTGAGGAGTCGGTTTTGGCGTAGGTTGCGACGTCGGCGGCGATTTGGGCGTGGGTTGCGGAATCAGCTTTGGCGTCGGCGTCTGGGTCGACTTTGGGAACGCCGCGGAGACGGAACTCGGAGTCGACGGCGTCGCGATCGACTCAGGGGCAAAACGAGACGCGTCGGGATCGCACGGCGTCGGGGGTAGCTTCTGTCCGCGCTTGATTTGGCGATCAATCTCCGCGTTGAAATAGTCGGCGCCCGCGTCGGAACGCGTTAGCCGCGCGTCGTCGCGCGGCTCAAAGGACGCGAGAAATTCGTCTAACGTCGTCGTCTCGAGTCGCGTCGGAGCGAATTCTTCTTGTTGCGACAAGCGCTGAAGGTCTTCTTTCTTCGCCTCAATTTCACCATGAGGTAATTCTTGATCGTCTTTCATAAGCGGCTCCTTAAAAACAACGGCGTCAGTCAATACGTAATTACCCTCCTAAGTATAGAGATCGTAAGAGATAAATCAAGAATTTTCACTACGCATTCTTTTCCTGAATCATCGAGTTGAACTCTTCCTCCGTCTTTAGAGGAATGCCGAGTTCGTTCGCTTTGTCGATCTTGCTTTGCCCCGGCTTGGCGCCGACGAGGAGAAAGTCCGTTTTCTTCGAAGCCGAGGACGTCGCCTTCCCTCCCAAACGCTCGATCGTCTCTTTAATCTCCACGCGACCATATCCGTCAAGGGTTCCCGTCACGCAGATCGTTTTTCCTTCCAGCGGTCGGAATTGACTCTCCGGATTCGTCGTCTCTTCAGGAAGCTCCATCTCCAACCCTTCGTCGCGCAATTCCGAAATGATGCGCGCGCCGTTGGGAGAATGGAAGAAATGATAAAGATTTTCGGCCAAAATTTTTCCGATACCGTCGACAACGGCGAAATCATCGGCGCGTTCGACCTCTTCGATCCCCTTAAAACCGCGATATTTATTCACGATCGCCTTAGCGGTTTGCACGCCGATTCCCTGAATAGAAAGAGCGGCGAGAAGTCTTGCTGGCCCCGCGGTTTTGCTCGCGGCAATCGCTTTGATTAACTTCTCGGCGGAGCGTTTTTGAAACCCTTCCAGATTTAAAAGGTCTTCAACTTTGAGTCGATATAGATCGGCGAAGCTTTTAACGAGAACGCGCGGTTCCTCTAGGAGGCCTGCGAGGGACGGGGAGGTCAGTTTTTCCACGAGGGAATCGCCGACGCCGTCGATATCCATCGCGCCTTTCGACGCGAAAAACGCGAGTCTTTCGCGAAATTGCGCGGGGCACTCAGGGTCGGTGCAACGAATGAACACGCCGTCTGGATCGCGCCGCAGTTCCGCACCGCAACTGGGGCACGCCGTCGGAAAAACGTACGGCGGGTGCGGATCGTTGGGATCGCGCAAGTACGTTTCGACCCTGACGACGTTGGGAATGATTTTACCCGCTTTTTCCACGACGACGACGTCGCCGACGCGCACCCCCAAAGTTTTGATAATTTCAACGTTATGAAGACTCGCGCGGGAAACGATCGTCCCGGCGATCGACGCGGGCTCCAGCTCCGCGACGGGGGTGACGACGCCCGACTTTCCGACCTGAACGATAATATCGCGAACGCGGGTCGTGGCTTCGTATTTCTCGAATTTGCAGGCGACGACCCATTTCGGATATTTAGCGGTCGCGCCGATTTCTTCGCGCGCGGCGAAGTCGTCGACTTTTAAGACGATACCGTCCGCCTCGAAATCGAGCTCTTGCATCTTCTCCTGCATCTCGGGGACGTACGCCGCCGCTTCTTCGAACGTGTCGAAACGTTTAATAAGAGGAGCCGTCGCAAATCCGAATCCGCGCAACTTTTGCATAAACACAAAATGGGTCGACGCCACCTCGCCGGGATCGGTGCCGGTAGAATGGGCGAAGAATCGCAACCTTCGCTCGGAGCAGACCTTCGGATCGCGTTGCTTAATCGTCCCGGCGGTAAGATTTCGCGCGTTGGCGTACGGTTTGAAGTCGCGTCCCGTCGCGAGAGCGAGGGCGCGCGCTTCCTCGTTAAGGCGCGACAAATTCGAGTTGGTCATATAGATTTCGCCGCGCGCCTCCAAGAACGCGGGGGCGTCGGCGGGGAGGCGTAGGGGAACGTCGCGAATCGTTCGGGCGTTGGCGGTGATATCTTCGCCAAAGACGCCGTCGCCGCGCGTCAGAGCGCGTTTAAACTCGCGATTCTCATAGATCAACGACGCGGCGACGCCGTCGATTTTGAGCTCGCAAACCCACGCCAACGGAGAGCTGAACCCTTTCTGAGCGGACTGTGCAAACTCGCGCAACTCCTCTTCGTCGTAGACGTTCGCAATCGAAAGCATCGGGATTTCATGACGCACGACCTCGCCCCTCCCCTCCAATTTTTCGCCGACGCGCCGCGTGGGGCTCGAATCGCTCGCTAAATCGGGAAATTCGCGTTCAAGAGCCTCCAAACGTTTCATCATAAAATCGTATTCATGATCGGAAACGTCGGGGGTCGCTTCCACGTAATAGAGTTGGTCGCATCGAAGAATTTCACGCGTCAGGCGTTCGATTTCACGTTCGGCTTCAGTTCGCGTCATGGAAAGCTCTCTCGATCGATTAAAAAAGGAAGTATCGCGCAAGCGCTATTCGTTGTAAATATTGCAGAACCGTCGCAACGCGTCGGCGGAATCGAACCCTAGACTGTTAAGATTTCGAATATTCGCACGTAGATCGCGCCCAAGGAGAGCGCCGGCGAGGGTGATCGCCGCGTCGGCGACAGGCGTCGCGGTTCCGACGGCGGCGCCCAAAGAGACGAGGAGCCCCAGCCCGTTAGGAACGTCTTCCGTGAGATAACGCGTGTCGAGTGCGCTAGGGCCTTTTGGACCGCCGTCGCGCGCATATCGCCAAAAGGACTTCATCGGCTCGACGTCCGGATCGGGATCGCTTCGAAAGGCGCAATCTTGCAGATAAGTGGCCGGACTACCGCCAAAAGCCTCCTGCACGCGCATTTTCTCGGAGTCGAGCGCTTCGACAAGGCGCCACACGGAAGGAGTGAACGCCTCGCGATACATCCAAAAATCGCCGCCGCTATACTCGATGCGCGACGCGGACGTAAGACAACCGAGGGTGTGCAAAATGAGATTCGGATTGCGCAACGCGGCGTCGACAACGTTGGCGCGCGCGTAACGATACGTGTCGACAAGACTCGACGCGAGCGCGAGCCCTTCGTCGATCGTCGCAGGGTCAAGGAATCCCAGCGCGTTGCGATAGTTCTTGAAGCAGATGCGCACGACGCCGGGTTCTTCGATCCGCGCGTCGTAGGCAAGGGATTCCCCTTCCGCGTAAATAGCGCAACGATCGCCCAAGGCGCGTCGAAAGATCGTCGATCCTAGATAACCGGGAGCGACAAGGAGCGCCTTAGCGCGGGCGTCCGTCGCGCTAAGAGCCGACGCGACGGCGTTGTGACGCGTCGTCAGCGTGAGAATAAGGAGCGCGTCGAAACTCTCGGCAAACGCCTCTTTAGGGTCGCGCGTCGCCTTTTCTAGGGGAACGAAGACTTCGGATCCGTCGACGTCGCGCATCGTCATGCCGCCGCGAATACGCGTCGCCTCAAAATGCTCCTCGTGAATCGCGTCGGACGTCTTTAACAACGTGACGTTATGTCCTTCAAGGGACAACTTGCAAGCATACGCGCTTCCCGCATTCCCTGCGCCAACAACGCAAACCTTCATTTTTTACCACACAGTCTTTCTATTCTTGTTTGCAAGACGCGCGCTCCTCGCGCGACTCTATGTTTAAGCGTTATCATATGGGAGCGAAGGGAAAGCGTCAAGCGCAAAGAGCTCCTCTAATGAAAGAACTCTCTACTTTTATTGTACATTTTATCCAGTATACTAAACAAAACTGTTTGGACGTTCGAGTCGTCACAGCGACCGACGTTCCTCTTCATATTGACGTTCGCCGCCCCGCGGCAAGCAAGGATATTTCAATGGCGGAAGAAAAAAAATACGATATCGGTTTGATGGGTCTGGCGGTCATGGGCCAGAATCTCGTTTTGAACATGGTGGATCATGGCTTTGACGTCGCGGTCTTCAACCGCACGACTAGTAAGGTCGACGATTTCCTCGCGACCCCCGAAGCGCAGTCCAAGGGCGATAAGCTCACCGGCGCGCACTCCCTCAAAGAGCTGGTTTCCAAGCTCAAGAGCCCTCGCAAAATCATGCTGATGATTAAGTCGAAAGACGCCGTTCCCGCTCCTGAACTCGCGCTCTATCCCGAGAACGCGGCGGTCGACGCGGTCATCGCCGAACTTCTTCCCCTTCTCGATAAGGGCGACGTCATCATCGACGGCGGCAACACGCAATTCAAAGACACCGAACGTCGTACGCAATACCTCCAGCAGCACGGCGTCCGTTACATCGGCACGGGCGTTTCCGGAGGAGAAGAAGGCGCGCGGCGAGGTCCGAGCATGATGCCCGGCGGCGATCCTGAAGCGTGGCCTCTCGTGAAACCGATTTTCCAGGCGATCTCCGCGAAAGTCGGTCCGAATCACGACGTTCCTTGTTGCGATTGGATCGGCGATCGCGGCGCCGGGCACTATGTCAAAATGGTGCACAACGGGGTCGAATACGGCGACATGCAGATCATCAGCGACGCTTACTGGATTCTCAAAAATGCGCTGGGTCTCACCAACAAAGAACTTTACGAAACCTTTGCCGAATGGAACAAGACGGAGCTCGACAGCTATCTCGTCGAAATCACGCGCGATATCTTCACGGTCGACGATCCCGAAACGGGCAAGCCGCTCCTCGATCTTATTCTCGATTGCGCGGGCGCGAAAGGCACGGGCAAATGGATGAGCCAGTTGGCTCTCGACCTTGGCGTTCCGAGCACGCTCGTGACGGAAGCGGTCTACGCGCGCGCGATCTCCGCGATGAAGTCGCAACGCGTCAACGCGAGCAAAGCGCTCTCGGGCCCCGCGACGAAATTCGAAGGGAATCGCGACGAATTCATCGCGCAGGTCAAGCAAGCGCTTTATGCGTCGAAGATCTGTAGCTACGCGCAAGGTTTCGTCCAAATGCAAGCCGCCGCGAAAGAATACGGCTGGACCTTGGATTGCGGACGCATCGCCCTTCTCTGGCGCGGCGGTTGCATCATCCGCGCGGTATTCCTTGAACGCATCAAGGAAGCGTTCGACAAGAACCCCGAGCTCGAAAACCTCCTCCTCGATCCTTACTTCAAGGCGTCGGTCGAGAACGCGCAGTCCGCTTGGCGAAACGTCGTCAAAACGGCGATCGAACTCGGCGTTCCGACGCCCGGTTTCACGACCGCGCTCACCTATTACGACAGCCTCCGCTCCGCGTCGCTCCCCGCGAACATGATCCAGGCGCAGCGCGACTACTTCGGCGCCCACACCTATCTGCGCGTTGACAAACCCGGCGAAGGTCCCTTCCACACCGATTGGATCAACGTTAAGAAGAGCTGATCTTCCGCAATGATTCAACGTTAAAAAAAGAGCCTCGGCGTTCGCGTCGAGGCTCTTTTATCGCGTCTTCATCATTCAACGCGCGTCGTCCAATAAAAAAACGCCCTACTTAAAACAGGGCGTTTCGTTTATTCAGGCAAATTCGGAGTCGCTCAGTTGGCGTACCAGGAGTTGGACTCGAAGTTGACGGCGAAGGAATCGAGGGTATCGTCGACCTTCACGTTGTTTTCGAGGGGTTCCCAAGGATTGACGAGAACGCCGCCGGTGACGGAGACGACGCCGTTTCCAGCGCGACGGGCGAGAGAATCGCTAGCGACTTGCGCGGGAGCGGCAAGGGCGGGAATCTGCGTGGAACCGATAAGTTCGGTCAGCTGGCAACCAGCCTTCTTCTGGAGATTTTCGCGATAGATCAACGCGGCGACGAGAGCGACGTCCATGCATCCGCGCGCTTCGGCGAAGACGGGCTCGGCCTTGGCGATATCGTCGTAACGTTCGTTCATTCTTTCGGCGAACTTTTCGGCGACCGCGTCGCGCTTCGCGCTAACTTGGCGTTCGCCGGCGGTCGTGAAGTATTCGCGTTCCGTCATAACGTTGACGCTCGCTTCGGAAAGCTTCCAGACGTTCGCGTCGTCGCTACGATAGATCGTGTCATACTTGGGTTCCATCCAGAAACGTTGAGCGTAAGCGCTCTTGGAACCGGGACGGATCATGCTGAAGTAGCTCTTGAAGTTCTTGACGTTGATTTCGTCGAAGCCCAGAGAGACTCTCTTGAGTCGATAGTCGGCGGCGACGAGAACGTTCGCCATGCGGCTGTCGGCGGGGATACCAGTAAGGGTCACGTTCATGTTGCCCATCGCAGCGACGTTGAGTTCAGGATTCGCGCGATTCGGCAAAGACGCGAGGCGTGCAAGAGCTTCCTGGCTGGGGTCGATCGAGCAGGAGATGAGTTCGTGATTGTCGGCGGTCAACGCGCGCACCGCGACGATCAAATCTTCGAGCTGATAGACGGGCTTGCCGGATTTAGAGCCGACGATCGCGCCGTTTTCGGCGACGATCCAAGGCTCGGCGGCTCCGACGAGGTAAATATCGTTCGCTTCAGGATCGGCGACGACGTACTCAATGGAGGTCAACCCGCCAAGGTAACGAATGGCGTCGGCGACTTTGAGATTATTCTCGGCGCTTTCCTTAAGGATCGCGTCAATGCGCTTGAGGGAGATCTTGCGAGAGTCGGAAGGCTTGCTCAAATCTTCCGGAATCGCTTCCATCTGCGCGAGAATTTCGGCGGTCGACGCTTGCAATTCACCCTGAGTCGCGTTGCGAAGGATACGATTGGAGTCGATCATCACGCCGCCGACGCTACTGCGGTAACCGTAGCGATAGTAAGCGTTGTCGTAATCGCTGTTGTTGTTATTGTTGTTATTATTATTGTTGTTGTTGTTATTATTATTATTGTTGTTATTGTTGTTATTGTTGTTATTCGCGCACATTCCCTGCGGGGTCAAACAGGCTAAAAGTCCAAGTAGAAGGAACGTGCAAAGCGCCGTTCTAGCGACGCGGAACGTCGAGGTCGTGATATGGTTAAGTTTCATTTTAGTCCTCTATCAGGTTCTTTTATCATCGCGTCGCGCGCGAAATAACAGCCGATTAACCGCGCCGACGCGTCCCGCGTCGATAGCGCGCGCGCCGTTCACGTCAGTCGGCGCGCCGCGCATACGCCCTTTTGACTCCCAACGTATGCGCGAGTTAAGTTCGTAGAAGTCTCCGACGCTTCTCGTCGGTAGGCTATACAACTTAACTATCTTAAAAGATTAACCTGGAGCCCGCGCAGACGCAAGTATATTCCTAAAAATTTTTACCTTTTTTCACAACTTTTTCTCAAAAAACTTCACTAATCGTCTCATTCGTTTTTACCCTTTTAAAACCTCTCTTTTTACACGTCCCACTTACCCGAGGTTTCCAAAAAAAATTGAAGCGCTATGAGAAATTCTTTGACACGGCGCGTCGATTTTATTAGAATAATAACGGCAACGTATAATGAATATGCGCTTTCATCGCCTTAAAGCGTGTTTTTCCCCATACAGAGGATAAGACTTATGAAAAAACTCCTATGCGCGTTCGCGATTTGCGCGACGCTCCTCTTATGTCTCGAAACCCAGGCGCGGCAATTTCCCGGCAATGACAACGACCGACCTATGAATACGGTCGAATCGGTGCGTCGCGCGATTAACGATATGATAACGCAGTTTGGCGACGAATACGCCGACGGCGAAGCCTATCTCGAAGAACTCGACGCTCTCGAAAAAGAAGAGCCCAAAGACGCAGCGTGGGGAGAACGGTTCGCCGCGTTCCGTCGCAAAGCGCTCCTCGCGCTCCCCGAACTCGACGACCTTGAACTCGTCGTCGTCAGAACGAACCGTCTTCCCGCTGTCGGCGATGACTTTATGACAATCGACAAAGTCTCCAAGGGCGGATGGAACGCGCAACTCGGGATTCTCTCGAATCTTCGCGATCCTGAACCGACCTTCACGACGATCTATCAGCCCGAGAACGGGCGCCCGATCCTCGAGCCCGAGCTTAACTGGGACGGCGAACGCATCATGTTCACAAGCGTCTCGGAAGACAATAAGCGCTGGGCGATCTTCGAAATCAACGTCGACGGAACAGGACTCAAGACTCTTTCCCCGACCGATCAGCCCGACGTCGACTTCTTCGACTCTTGCTATACCCCCGAAGGAAAGGTCGTCGCTTGCTCTAACGCGGGCAAACAGGGTCTTCCGTGCATCAACGGTTCCGACCCGATGGCGAATATCTACCTCATCGATCCGGAAACCAAGAAAGTTCGCCAACTTACCTTCGAACAGGACTCCGATTGGCATCCGACTCCGTTGAAAAACGGTCGCATCATGTATTTGCGCTGGGAATACAGCGACATCATGCACTATTACAGCCGCATCCTCTTCCACATGAATCCGGATGGAACGAACCAAGCGGAACTCTACGGCTCCGGGTCTCTCTTCCCGACCGCCTTCAAGCACGCGCGCGAGTTCCCCGACTCCTCCAAGATCGTCGGTATCGGCTCTGGACACCATGGGCGCGGCGACACCGGTCGTCTTCTCATCATCGATCCGACGATCGCGCGCAAGTATCCCTTCCGTTATCGTCCGACCAGTCTCGAATGGGGGCCTGAAAACACGCAATTCGACGCGCATCCCGACGTCCTTCCCGCCGAACAAACCGGTTTCGTCGCCGAAATTCCTGGATACGGACGCGACGTCGTCGGAAACGTTCTCGACATGCAGTCCACCGGACTCAAATATAACTTCACTTTCCCCTATCCTCTTTGCGAAAACTACATTCTCGTCAACTGCGAAATTGACGGAGCCCCCGGAACATATGGGCTTTATCTTGTCGATACCTTCGACAATATGACCCCCATCAGCGTTATTAAGGGCGAAGGATACTTCTTCCCCACCCCTCTCGTCGAACGCGATCTTCCCCCCGTGCTCCCGAACCGCGTTGAAGAAGGCTCCAAAGAAGCGACCGTCTTCATCACCGACGTGTACAACGGCTTAGGAACGAAAGACGTTCCGCGTGGCGAAATCGTCGGTCTCAAGCTCTTCGCCTATCACTTCGCGTATCTCCACACCGGCGGTCACGAATCTGTCGGCGTCCAAAGCAGTTGGGATATCAAACGCCTTCTCGGATATGTTCCCGTCGAAGAGGACGGCTCCGCCTTCTTCAAGATTCCCGCCAACACGCCGATTTCGATCCAACCGGTCGACAAAAACGGCGCGGCGATCCAACTCTTCCGTAGCTGGTTTGTCGGCATGCCCGGCGAAAACGCGAGCTGCAACGGTTGCCATGAATCTCAACTCGACGCCACGCAGTCCGTCTTGACAATGGCGTCGCGTCGCGAACCCAGCGAGATCCAAGATTACCTCGGCTCGGCGCGTCCGATCACCTTTGAGCTCGATCTCTATCACCGCGTCGTCAAAAAGTACTGCATCGGTTGCCATGACGGCTCTAAAGACGATCGTCCTTCCTTCGCTGACGCAAAATCCGCTTACGACAACATCCATCCCTTCGTGCGACGCCCCGGTCCAGAAACCGACATGGACGTCCTTCCCCCTTACGAATACCACGCGTCGACGAGCGAACTCCTCCAGATGCTCGAAAAGGGGCACTACGGAGTTAAGATCGACGACGAAGCGTATCGTCTGATCGTCAACTGGATCGACTTCAACGCTCCATGGCGCGGCAAATGGGGCAACGAACAAGAGTCGAAGCGTCGTCTTGAACTCTCCGAACTCTACGCCGATTCCGCCGCGGTCGACGTCGAATCCGAATACGACGCTCTCCTGAACGAACGCCGCGCTATGCCCGCGCCCGAATTCGTCCAGCCTGAAAAGACGCCTGAACGCAAAGACGATCTCGGCTCCGCCTGGGCCTTCGACGAAGCGACCGCTAAAGAGCTCCAGAAGCAGGCGCTCGACGGCGGCGCTGAGACGAAGACGGTCGAACTCACCCCCGGCGTCAGTATCGAATTTGTCCGCATCCCCGCGGGCCAGTTCATCATGGGTTCTCTCGACGGATGCTGGGACGAATATCCTCGCGCCGTCGTCACGATCGACAAGCCTTTCTGGATGAGCAAGACGGAAGTCACGAACGCGCAGTACGAAGTCTACGATCCGGAACACGACACGCGTTATATCGAAGAACATGGTAAAGACCACATCGTTCCCGGTTATATCGCGAACCATCCGAACCAGCCCGTCGCGCGCGTAAGCTGGAACGAAGCGCAACGTTTCGTCGAATGGCTCCGCACGGAAAAGGGCGTCAACGCCTCGCTCCCGACGGAAGCGCAATGGGAATGGGCCGCGCGCGCGGGTAGCGCCGAAAAGTTCTACTTCGGACCTTTCGAAGCGGACTTCTCGAAGTACGCGAACCTCGCCGACGCGGATCGTCGAAGACTCTACACGACGTGGGAAAACGGCGCGACGATTCACGTGCGTCACAACTATCCCGAAAATAGCGTCTTCCCGTTGCGCGACGATCGTTTCACCGACCACTGGTTCATCGTCGATTACGTCGCTCAAAACATCCCCAACGCGTGGGGGCTTTACGACATGATCGGAAACGTCGCCGAGTGGACGCGAACCGATTATAAAGCATATCCTTACAACGACGCAGACGGGCGCAACTCCTTCGACGCCAAAGAGCGCAAAACCGCTCGCGGAGCGTCGTGGGCCGATCGCCCCAAGATCGCCGGCAGCGCTTTCCGCCAGGCGTATCTCCCGTGGCAGAAAGTGCATAACGTCGGAATCCGTCTCGTAATCGAAGACTGAGCGATTCCTTAAAATGCGCGCGCGAGATCCCTTCCTGCGCGCGTCTCTTCTTTTTTTCTACCTCTTTCAAGACTATGGCGATAGAAATTGAATATAAAGGAAGGCGTCGCGTCGTCGACTCCATTGAACTCTTTAGTCTTGCTGCGAACGGCGAAATCACGGCCCAAACGCGTCTATGGTTTAACGGCGTAGAAAGCGTCTGCGGCAAAGTTCGCGGAATCGTCTTTTCCAACGGCAAAACGGCGGCGGCTCCTCAGGGAACTCCAACACCCTTCCCGCGCGTTTCAACGCCGTATCTTGACTACATGATCGGCGGCGGCTCCACCCCCTTCGTCATTTGCTACCTCTCCAGCGGCGCCGCCGTCTATAGCGGCGCGGGGGGGCGAGTCTGGATGAAGGGGCCGATCCGTTTTGAAACAAGCGCAAGCGGCGGTTTTAAGGCGTCTTTTGGGCGCTGGCTCTCCGGTGAAACCTTTTTCATGTCGCGATATGTCGCGCAAGGGCCCTCGGAAATCGCGTTCGCGCCGCCCCTTCCTGGAAGCGTCACGGCGAGGGTTCTCGGGCACGGCGAATCGATCATTTGTCAACAAGGAGCGTTCCTCGCCGCGTCGTCGAGCGTCTCCCTAAGAGTCCATTTTCAGGAAAGACTCGGGACGGGTCTCTTTGGCGGCGAAGGGTTCGTGATGCAACGCATTACCGGACCGGGAGTCGTCTTCCTTGAACTCACCGGCGGCGCGTACGAATATATACTGCAACCAGGCGAAAGACTCGTTTGCGACACGGGCGCGCTCGCGTGGATGGATGAAACGTGCCAAATGTCGGTTCAAGCGGTTCGCGGTTTGAAAAATATTCTTTTCGGAGGGGAAGGCTTCTTCGACACAATCATCACCGGTCCGGGTCGAGTAACCCTCCACTCGATGAGTATCGAAACGACGGCGAAAACATTGGCGCCGATTATCGGTTCGTTGCTCCCGAATAGACAATAAGAATAACCCTTTTTCCCATATCATCGCGTCATCACATAAAGGACACCGTTATGAAAAGAAAACTCTTTACCGCGCTCTCTTTCGCGCTCCTTTTCACCCTGGCGTTCACCTTCGGCGCCAACGCGCAGGACGCCTCCCAAGAGCAACTTCCGAAATTCAAGAAGAACGCGCTCTCCCTCTATCTGAGTCCCTCCAATCAGATTCGCAACATTGGGTTCGGCGAATACGGTTCTGAAAAAGAACGGATGAACGAAGTCGCCGACGTCATGGTTCCGATTCTCGAGAAGCAAGGGATCAAAGTTTATCGCAACGACCCGGGAAAGACCATCCGCGACTATACCGCCGAGGCGAATAAGCACAATGCGGATCTCTACTTAGCGGTTCACTCAAACGCCTTCAACGGCAAAGTGCGCGGAACGGAAGTCTATTGTCATCGCAAGGGCGGTGAAGGCGAACGTTTCGCGAAACTCATCAACGAGGAACTTTTGAAGATTTATAGCGGCCCCAATCGCGGCGTCCGCGAAAGCTACAATCGTTACGGCGAAGGAAAACCGATGCACGAACCGTCGGCGTCGAATATGCCCGCATGCCTCGTTGAAATCGCCTTCCACGACAATGAAGAAGACGGCAATTGGATCATCGCGAATATCGATGAAATCGGGCTCGCGCTCTCTCGAGCCGTCCTCCTTCATTTTGCGCAGGAACATCCCGATCAGCTCCTTAAATGAGCTCAATTATTTACATTAAGTTCTTTTAACGAAATCAGATATGAAAACAGCCTATTTAACCGCCGGCGTCCCCACGACAAGCGCGACCCTCTATTGGAAGATGCGTTTTCTCGTGGGCGATCCCGCCGCGGTGATCGAATTTGACGAAGACCGAACCTTCCCGGAAGCGAAAAAATCGACGAACGCCCTCTCTCCGAAAAAGCCTGGGCAGACTCGACTTCTGATCTTACGCGACATTGAAAACGAACGCGCCGCGAGTCGCGCCGCCGCCGATTTCGTCGCGTGTCCCGCCGACTTCACCCCGGACACGGGACTCTCAGGAGACCGTGAAATCGCGACGGCGCAAAGCGTCGCGGAAGCGTGTCGTCGCACGGGAGTGGAACGGATCGTCTCCGACCGCACCCTTCCCCTCGTGTACGTCTCCGCCCTCGCCGACGCGGGAATCGAATGCAAATGCGACGTCTGGCGCGGCGTCGTAGAACGTCGCTCTAAGGACAAGACGGAGCTCGATTACATTCGCGAAGCGCAACTCGCGACGGAAGAAGCAATCCGCCTCGCGTGCAAACGCGTGGCGACTGCGACCGCTGACGAACAGGGGCGTCTCGTCGCCCTCGACGGCGAACTCCTCACCTCGGATAATATGCGCACTTTCATCGACCGCACCCTTCTCGATATGAAATATCAGAATGTGCCGTCGATCGTCGCGGGAAAGAAAGACGGCGGCGATTGCCATAATTACGGCTCGGGATACCTCTATACGGGAGAACCGATCATCATCGACGTTTTCCCAATGAGTAAAGCGACGCTGTATAACGGCGACTGCACGCGCACGGTCGTGCACGGAATCATCGCGCCGGAATACCGTCGGATGATGGAAGCGATTTGCGCGGCGAAAGCGGCGGCGATGAGGACGATTCGCGCGGGCGTCACCGGTGAAGACGTGCATCGCGCGACGATCGAAGCTCTCGAAGCTTACGGGTACGGTTACGCGGCGCCGGGAACGGAAGAAGCCGAGAATAATCCGCGCCTAACGCACGGCACGGGGCACGGACTTGGATTGTCGATTCACGAACCTCCGCTACTCGACTTCCGCGGTCCCGAACTTGTGGCGGGGGACGTCGTGTCGGTTGAGCCGGGTCTTTACGACAAACGCCTCGGGGGAATTCGATCGGAAGATATCGTCGCCGTCACGGAAACAGGTTGCGTTAATCTGGGCAATCCCCTTCCTGAAACGTTGGACTGGCTCGACGTTTAAGGACGAAGCGTTAAAATAAACGGGTCGCGTCGGGACGTCGCTAGCGGCGTTCCGACTTTTTTATAGAAAGAGGTTCATGAATGAGAAAAGTCGTCCAAGTTAGTCTCCGACGCAAAATTGCTTTTCCGCTGTTTATTCTCTTCCTCATGCTCTGCTACGGGACGTACCTTCAAATCACTTTTATCGACGCGAATAAGACGGCGCAGGAGGAATGGCAAAGCCTCCGGGCAAGCATTACGGAGCGCGAAGAGGGTTCGAAGACCTTAGAGAAAGTCGTTAAAAGTTTTCTTGAGTCGCGTCCTTCCGCCGCCGACGAAGAAGAGCAAGGCAAGCGGGACGCGTTGGAGAAATCGGTTGCGGAAATGCGAAACGCGACCGCGAAACTCGCGGGGGCGCAATCTCCAAGCGCCGCGGCGGACGCCGATTTCACCCTTTCGCAGAAATTCGTCGACTTTTTTAAAGCGGCGGAGCCCTTCCAAGAGTTGCGCAACGCGTTCGACTATAGAAGCGCGTTAGAAGATTTGGCGTCGGCGCAAACGAACCTCACCGACGCGCGCGGACGATATAACGCCGCCGTCTCAACGATCAACGCCAAGATTACGACTTTTCCCGGCCCCTTCGTCGCTCCGATCTTTCACCTCGAACCCCTTGAATACTTCAACGCGCTCGATCCTGAAGAAAAAGAACAAATCGCTAAGAAAGCGGCGAAAGATAAAGAATAACGCGCGGTTTCAACGCTTCTCCTCATGGGACGCGATAAACTCGTTCCAGAGTTCCTGGCACGTCTTCCCATATTCTTCGACGACGAATTTCTCGACGCTACGGCGCGAGCGGAAAACGTTGTGAATTTTCTTAATGAACTCCGGATCCTTGTTTTCGACAAGCCATTCGAAGAAGGTCGCGGTGACGCCGTAGCTGTCGGTGTACTTCGAACGGGCCGGATCGACGCGCCACGAATTGCGCGAACGCGGTTCCGTCACGAAATAGCGGATCCAGTCCGTCATACCTTCCATCGCCCAGACTTCGCGAACGCGCGGATACGCCTGCGCGACGTGCGTCGTTTCGTGAATCACCAAGCCGAAATCATTCGGACGCGCCTTGATATAACGGCTCGAAACAGTGATCTCGCGCCCCGCGGCATACGCCACGCCGTCCATCGGCTTGAAAACGAGACGAATTTTGAAATCGTCGGGAATATTCGCCAACCCTTCTTCGCCGTCAAGCATCTCGACGACGCGCGGATACCAATATTCGACGCGACGCTTCGCGCGTTCCGCCCACTTCTGCGCGTCGGGCGCTTCCGTCGTGTCGATCTCGACGTCGATTTGTTTTTTCGGCGTCTCGCCAAGTCGTTCCCACGCGTCGCGCAGGTAGTCGCGCGCGCATTCGGGAGCTTCGTCGATCGAGTCGAAGGACGCGTCGATCGACACGCTTTCCGCGCCGGGAACCTCGATCGTCGCGACAGAAGGCTCTTGTCCCTTCTTCGTCACGTTGACGACGACGCCGTCGGCGAGCGTCTTGCTCAAATAAATTGCGTCCCCTTCTTCGCGTCGCGTTTCTTCGCTTTCGAAACCTACCGCTTCAATCGCCGAATCCAGAGCGAAGCTTTGAGAGGGAGTCGCGAAGGAACCAACGGTCGCGACGGTCGCGATCAGCGATAACGTAAGGCTTAGTTTTTTCATGTGATATTTTTCCTATTCAAAAAAATTTCGTCCAACGGACGACCTCTATTCGCGCGCTTTCACGGAAAAGGAGTTCGAAGAAGTTGCGCGTCGACCGCGCGGAAGCAAGACGCGCGACAGATTTTTTGTTATAATACCACGAAAACGCGCCAAAAACAAGTCGACGCGACCTTGACCAACGACGGAGCGCGAATCGCCGTACGATTCGTAAAAAGAGATGAAACCGACCGAACTCAAAACAGACGTCTATTTTTTCGGAAAGCTTGCGGGCGCGACGCGACATGAGGCGAGTCGGCTTGCGCGAGGCGCGGGGTATCGCGTCGCGACGACGTTGCACGAAGGGGTCGGGCTCGTCGTTCTCGGGGAAGGCGCGGATTTAGGGCAAACGCGCGTCGCGCTCGCGCAAACGTTCGACGACAAATCGCGCCAAGCGTTCGAAAGGGGGGCGCTCCGCGTCGTCTCCGAATCGCAATTTCTCGCGCGCCTCGTGCAATTTACCGAACCGATCGGCGTGGCGAAAGAGCCTCGTCAAGGCGCGACGCCCGCCGCCGTCGCCTCTCTCGTCGGCGTTCCCGTCGCGACCGTTCGTCGATGGCTCCGCAAAGGGCTACTCAAGCCCGTCGATCCGCGCGCAAGACTCCCTCTCCTCTCAAGCGACGCGATCGTCGTCGCGCGACGCCTTGCGTTCCTCGCCTCGGGGCTTCTCTCCGAAGACGTCGTCGAACGCAAAATTCTCGCCTTCGCGGAACTCCTCGCGATTCGCGAAGCGCCGGAAACCATCGCCGACGCCGACGAGGCGTTCCCACTTTTCGACGCCGCGCCCAACGCGCGACCGACGGATCTTCCCAACGCGCTTCTCGCCCCCGACGCGCCGCGACCCGACCTCTCCCGCGTCATCCTCCAGCTCACCCTCTCCGCCGACGGGCGCGACGTTCTCCTGCTCCCCGACGCGACCGAAACCGAAACCGTCTCCGTCGCGCCGATCGACGCTAAAGGACAGCGCGTCTTCTATTTCGCCGCCCTCCCGACCGACGGCGCTCTTGACAAGCCCGTATCCCCCGCGAAGCTTTCGCCCGACGAAGAGCAGATCGACTTAGCGGAACGCCTCGCGCAGTGGAACGCGCGAACCACGGGCGAAACAGGGCGTCCGGGCTTCTTAAACCTTTTCGGTCAATCCTCCGACGCCGAATTCGCGCACCCCGGCGACGTTGCGCCCTTCCCCGAGCCCGCGCCAGAGCCACCGACCGAATCTGAACAGTCCTTTTCCCCCCAAGAGGTCTCCTCGCGCGCCGAAACGCCGCCCTTCCCCCAAGGGAGCGACGGCTTCGCGCGACGCGCCAAGGAAGAATGGCTCCGCGCGGGGATCATGCGCCAAGTCACGCTTTGTACGGAAGCCGCGACGCTCGAGAAAGAAGGATACTGGGAAGAAGCGGCGCGAGTCTATCGTCATGCGGCGCTCGCGGGGGGAGCCGACGCGGGGATCAATTATCGTCTGGGACGCGTCCTCTTCTTACTGGGGGAATACGGGGGAGCGCGCGAACGTTTCTCCGCGGCGTTGGAGCTCGATCCGGAGTTTCGAGACGCGCGTATCGAACTTGGTCGCGCGCACGCGGCGCTACAGGACGACGAAGACGCGATCGAAGCGTTCAGCGTCGCGCTCGACTCGCGTCCGGACGATCCGATCGCGCGGGTCGAGATCGGCAAGCTCTATCTCAAGCAGGGGAAGCGCGACGCGGCGGCGACCGAATTTCGTCGCGCGGCGGAAAAGATCGACGATCAGCAGTTGGCGGACGACGTACGCAGTCTTATCGTCACCCTCGACGCGCGTTCCGTAGCGCCCGACGCGAACGCTTTTTCCCCCCGATTTTGACGCGCGGGCGCTCTCCGTTTCAGGACGCTTAATAAAAATTTTTCAATTTGAAAAAAATTTCCAAACGTCGGCCAATCCCTGAGTTACGAATTCGTCGACGGCGGCGGAGGCTTGTAAAAGACCTGAAACGTCCTATCTGAAGATTCGCGACGTTGTTTTTAGAGGCAACTCGTTTATAATTTTTCATAAAGAAAAAATCGACGTTAAACCGTTGCAAGAAAAGGATATTTCACGATGTACGAAACGCTCCTTCAAAATCTCCGCGCCAAAGGTTACGGGGCGCAAGTCTTTTCTTCGGAAAAAGAAGTCGTCGATTATCTCGCCGACCAGATTCAAAACACGACCGTCGCGTTTGGGGGGTCGAAAACGTTGGAGAAGCTCGGGTTATACGAACGTCTTAGCGCCAATAATCAAGTTTCATGGCATTGGCGGATCCCCGAAGGTAAGACGGGGGCGCAGGTGTTGAAAGAAGCGCGAGACGCGAGCGTATATCTTTCGTCGGCGAACGCGATCGCGACGACGGGAGAGATCGTCAATATCGACGGAAACGGAAACCGCGTCGCGGAGATCCTTTACGGTCACGAACGCGTCTACTTTGTCGTCGGCAAGAACAAGATCTCGAAGGATCTCAACGGGGCGATGTGGCGCGCGAAAAATATCGCCGCTCCCCTCAACGCTCTCCGTCTCCGCTCCGAAACACCATGCGCAAAACATGGCAATAAATGCTATCAATGTCACTCCCCGCAACGCATCTGCCGCGCTACCGTCATCCTCAACGAACCGCCCCTCAAAGCAAAATACGAAGTCCTGATCGTCGATCTGGTTCTGGGGTATTGAGTCTATTTCACTAGAGATATTGCTATTATGGATACCAAAAAAGTTTCAATTGTTGAATTACTGTCTTTGAAAAGATTGAATATTCCCGTCTACCAGCGTAACTATTCATGGGGGGAAAAAGATTGCAAACGTCTTTTCTCTGATATTACATCACTAATAGAAGATACGTCTGTTTTTAATAATGAGAATGATTACTTCTTAGGATGTATTGTTTCAGTCAAACAAGGTAAGGGCACTCGTTACATTATTGACGGACAGCAACGATTAACGTCAGTCACTTTATTATGTCTAGCCATATATCATATAGTTATTCATGGAGATAAACAAGTTGAAGACGAACATTTAGCTAGTAATTTATTCACTAATTATTTAGCCAAAGATCGTTCACTATGTCAAAACTATATGAATGAAATCAAACTACACTTAAATCCTGATGACCAAGAAGCCTTAGAGGCATTATTTCTGGATAATGGCAAACAACTTCCACAATCAAGGGTCACAGCAAACTACAATTATTTTAAAAAGCTAGTACTAAAATCAAACTATAGTATACAGCAGATAATTGATGCGATAGAAAATGTTGTAGTTGTCGACATTCTCCTCGAACAATATGAAGAGCCTCAACGAGTATTTGAAAGTTTGAATAGTACTGGAGTAGGACTCACTGAATCAGACAAGATTCGCAATTATATTCTCATGGATCTTCCTAGTGAAAGCCAAGACGCTCTTTATAAGTCGTACTGGAGGGAAATCGAAACTTGTTGCAATCTCACTAACACAGAAAATGCAATTTCTGATTTTTTTTCAACATTCCTCACTCTTAAAAATAATAAACGTCCTACCAAAGACCAAGTATACTTAACCTTTCAAAAATCTTTTAGTAAGAAAGAAGTCCAAAATGAAACATTTTTACGGGATCTCTTAGCATATGCACGCAGATATTCGTACCTTTTGGCTCCTTTCCATCAATCTCTAGACAGCGTTATCGACAATTGTGTCTATAGGATAAATTACATTAAGAGAACTATTGTAAGACCTTTTTTCCTTGAAGTTCTAAGATTATACGAAAATCACGAACTTTCTTTAGAAGATACGCGACAAGTTTTCCTTCTTACAGAAACATATCTTGTGAGAAAGGCTGTTTGTCATAATGAGACTAATGCTCTCAATAAAGTTTTTACGCAGCTTTACCGAGAGATTATAAACATTGACAAAACAGCTAATCAATTTCTTGAAAAAGTCACCAATAACCTTTTATCACGCAAACAAGGCTCAGGAACTGAATTTCCAACAGATAATGAGTTCATTCAGGCTTTTTCTCAAAGTCAGACCTTCACTGACTTGAAAAACTATAAAGAATATCTTCTCGAACGCCTCGAATGTTATGACAATCCGGAATCTATTGACGTCTACAAGAAACTTAACGATAAAAAGATTTCGGTAGAACACATTATGCCACAAAAGCTTAATGAGGCATGGCGAAATGAGCTAGGTTCCAACGCCAACAATATATGGAGCAATTGGATCCATCGTATAGCCAACTTAACATTTTCTGCCTACAATAGCAGTATGAGTAACAGTCCGTTTAAAATTAAAAAAGAAAAGGGCTACTCAGATAGCGGTTTTCATTTAAATAAATACATCGCTAGTTGCAACAAATGGACATTAGAAGAACTAGAAGCAAGAAACAAAATTCTTACTGAGAGGGCTCTACAAATTTGGAGACGACCTAAGAATTCATATACACCTCCAACTAAATCATATCAGGAATGTACATTAAAAGATGCTCCCTTCTATGACATGAAAGGTCTCCATCCTGTTCGATTCAAATATGAAGGAACTGAATACTCTGTTAATAACTGGAAAAAACTTGCCGTAGGAGTAATTCGTCTTCTTTATGGTATTAATCCCTCTCTAATTGACCAAATCATGAAAACTTCAGAACCTCGTTTATCCTCTCGTTTTCTGTCTACGAAGGAAAGAAAACCAGGAGTTGAACCAGAAGAAATAGCCCCTGACGTATACTTTAACACCTGTAATCCAACAAAGGAAAAAATAATCATTCTAAGCCGTCTCTTCGAATATTATTCAATCGATAAAGATAAGCTTATTTTCTCTCTTTCTGAGAGAAAACCTCGTCAAAAGAGCAAAAAGCTGTTTTAAATTCCAATAATCGTTCAATTTATACTAAGTTCATATAGTTGCTGGGCATAAAATACAAGAACTAGCAGACTAAGCCAAACGAAAAAGGGCTCCCAAGCGGAGCCCTTTGTTTATTTGGTCATTTTACAAACTTTTCGATCTTTGGTTCGGGGACGGTCTCGAGAAGTTTGAGGACGATTTTATCTGAGTTCATCCCTTCGGCTTGCGCTTGGAAGTTGGCGCCGACGCGCTTTCTCAAGACGGGGACGGCGGCGGCTTTGATATCGTCGACGGAGACGGCGAAACGTCCGTCCATCGCGGCGAACGCCTTGCCCGCGTTGATGAGGAATTGGCCCGCGCGCGGTCCTGCGCCAAAGTCGACGAGATCACGGACAAAGTCGGGCGCGGAATCGCCGTCTGGACGCGTCGCTCTCACTAGACGCGTCGCGTATTGGATCACGTATTGACTTGCCGCTACGCTCTGCACAAGACGCTGCATTCCCAATAGAATTCTTGCGTTAAGAAGCTTTTTAGGAACCGCGACCTCCCCGCGCGTCGTCGCCGTCAGAATCCGTTCTTCTTCCTCCAACGTCGGATAGTCGATCTTGACGTTGAGCATGAAACGGTCGAGCTGCGCTTCCGGCAACGGATACGTTCCCTCTTGATCGATCGGGTTTTGCGTTGCGATCACGAGGAAAGGATCGGGGAGTTTGTACGTGGTTCCGCCGACGGTGATTTCGCGTTCTTGCATCGCTTGAAGGAGCGCGGACTGCGTCTTGGGCGGGGTGCGGTTGATTTCGTCCGCAAGGAGGATATTCGTGAAGACGGGCCCTTCCACAAAGCGGAAACTTCTCTTACCCTGCGCGTCTTCCTCAAGGATATTCGTGCCCGTGATATCCGAAGGCGTAAGATCCGGAGTGAACTGGATGCGGCGGAAATTGACGTCGAGAATCTTCGCGATCGTCGAGACGGCGAGGGTCTTCGCGAGCCCCGGCACGCCTTCTAGAAGACAGTGCCCGCGCGTAAAGATCGCCGCGAAGATCTGACGAATCGCGTCTTTCTGACCGACGACGACTTTGGCGAGTTCGTTCTCCAAAGCTACGCGAGTCTGCCCGAATTCCTGCAACAACGCGCCGAGGTTCTGACGCTGATTCTGGGCCGTAAGCTTGGCGACGCCCGCCTCCCCCTGACGCTGTTCCTCCGATCGTTCCGTCGTCATCCACACACTCTCCTATTCAATCATCGTTCAAGAAACTCGCGAACCGACGCCAGCGTCTCCTTCGGAGAGTCCTCCAGAAGATAATGCCCCGCGTCTTCGATCTTCTTCACGTACGCGCCCGGATAATACTTCAGGAAACCGTCCAAAAAGACCTCTGGCGGGAAGCACCAATCCTTCACTCCCCAAATCAACGCGACCTGATCGTCCTTAAACACCTTCAGACGTTCCCCCGTGCCCTTCAACGCTTCGTACGATCGATGGCGCGGCGAAAGGGGAATATCCTGCACGAATTCACAGACGGCGATACGGTTCGCCCAGGAATCGTACGGCGCGAGAAGCCCCGCTTTGACGTCGGGAGCCAACCCCTTCGCGGTCGCCATGCGCGTCGCGGCATGCGGGAAAACGTTGAGGCCTTGGAGCATGATTCGTTTCAACACGGGGATGTGGCAGAGTCGAATGCGCTTGGGAACGCGATCGCTCAGGTACGCGGCGGTGTTCATGAGGATGATTTTCGAGAAGCGCTCGGGGATCTGCGTCGCCGCGCACATCGCGACCGCGCCTCCCCAGTCGTGCGCGACAAGCGCGATATTCTTCAAATCGAGCTTGTCGATCAGTTCGATCAAATCTTGACCACGACGCCCCAAAGAGTACGGGTACTTCTTAAAGCTCGGTTTTTCAGAAAGGCCGCACCCGATATGATCGACGACGACGACGCGGTATTGATCGCAGAACTCGTTAATCACGGATCGGAAGAAGAAGGACCATGTCGGATTGCCATGAGAACACAAGAGAGCCGGCTTATCCCCGTCTTTCGGCCCCTCGTCGAGATAGTGCATACGAAATCCGCCAATCGTCTCAAAATGCGATTCGTAAGGATACAGCGCACGCCAATTAGCGTCGTTGCGCGGATATTGAGAGTCCTCAGCTTTCGTCATCGTTCTTCCCTCCGTGTTACAAGAAGAGCTATTATTTCAACGGGCGCAACTCTCGCAACGCCTCGATCGTCTGAACCATATCAGCGGGCAAAGGCGCCTCGATCTCGAGAATTTTGCCCGTGGTCGGATGTTCAAAGGTAATTTTACGCGCGTGCAACGCTTGTCGCGCCAACAAAATCGTCGATTCGCGCTCCTCGTCCCCCTTTGGCGAACGATCATACTGCCCCGCAAGCTCCTCTCTCGTGAGCGTGGAACGCCCCCCGTAGAGCTTGTCGCACAGGATCGGGCACCCCAAACTCAGCAGATGGAGACGAATCTGGTGCGTGCGTCCCGTCTTAGGCATGCAGCGCACGGTGGAGAATCCGCGAAAGCGCTCGACGACCTCGAAGAAGGTCTTCGCGGGCTTCGCTTCAGGATCGTCGGAGGCGATCGCCATTTTGACGCGATACTTCGGATGATGGCCGATCGGGAGATCGACGACTTCGCGGTCGACGTTGATTCCGCCGAGCGCGATCGCAAAATACTCTTTCTGAATTCTCTTCTCTTCGAAAAGAGCGGCGAGATGGGCGTGGGCGACGTCGTTTTTGGCGACGATGATCGCGCCGCTAGTATCGCGGTCGAGTCGGTGAACGATACCAGGACGCGCGGGGCCGCGATTCGAACTCAACTGACCGGCAAAGCGGTGCGCCAGCGCGCTGACAAGGGTTCCCGACCAGTGTCCACGCGACGGATGAACGACCATATTCGACGGCTTGTTGACGACGGCGAGGTCATCGTCCTCATAGAGGATATCAAGCGGAATATCTTCGGGGATCGGGCTCTCGCGCGGGGGTTCGACGAGTCGGAAAGAGACGACGGAACCGGGTTTGAGGCGAAAAGAGGGTTTTCCGTGCTTTCCGTCGACGTCGACGCCGTCTTCCGTCTGAATCGCCTTGCGCAAGAGGACGCGGCTATACTGCGGAAATTTAGCGGCGAGAAAGAGATCGAGACGCCAACCGGCCTCGGCGTCGGACACGACGCGCCTCGCGACCTCTCCCACCTGTTCCGTAGGCATAGTCCATCCGCTTTGCGACTCGTACGATTCGAGTTCGTCAAGGGATTCAATTTCCTGCTCGGAATCGTCGTTGAACGGTTCTTCTGCAAAATCAGGCGTCATTTTCGACGTCTCCTCCATGGTAAAAAATGCAACGTACCGCCGCGCGCCGCACGACGCCGATCAAAAACCGAGCTTCTTCTTCCAAGAATCGATCTGAAAGCGCACCTGGTCGGGCGCGGTCGAGCCGTACGACCTCATCGCGTTGACGGCGTTGACGGCGCCGAGGTAGTTATAGACGTTTTCGTCGACCAAGTCGCACGCTTCGCGCAACTCTTCCAACGGGAACTCCGCGAGGGCGCGTCCCGTTTCGATCCCCTTGCGGACGAGTCTTCCGACGACGCCGTGCGCCGTACGCTGAGGAACGCCGCGACGGATAAGGTATTCCATGAAACTCGTCGCGTCAAGGTATCCTTTGTCGAGACGCGAGGCGATCGATTCGCGCTTGAGCTTCATTCCGGAAACGATCGGCGCGGCAAGGGCGAGGGAGATCGAAACCGTGTCGTAGGAGTCGAAGATTGGTTCTTTATCTTCCTGAAGATCGCGGTCGTACGCAAGAGGAATTCCCTTCGTCAACACGAGGAGAGACTGCAAGTTGCCGACAACGCGCGCGGATTTGCCGCGGATGAGTTCCAGAACGTCGGGATTGACCTTCTGCGGCATGATCGAGGAACCGGTGCAATACGCCTGAGGGAGCTGGAGGAAGTCGAATTCGACGGTCGACTGCCAGATCCAGTCTTCCGCCCAGCCGCTCAGATGGATGGCGATTTGCGCCATATCGTAGGCGAATTCGGTCGCAAAGTCGCGATCGCTCGAGACGTCGACGCTATTGGCGGCGACGCGTTCGAAGCCGAGGTACTGAGCGGTCTTGTCGCGATCGATCGGCAAGCTGGTGCCGGCGCACGCGGCGGCGCCGAGGCTCAGCGTGTTGACGCGTTTGCGGCAATCGGCGAGTCTTTCGCGGTCGCGTTCAAATTTTTCGACGAAGGCTAGCCAAATGTGAGGCGCTAGAACAGGTTGAGCGCGCTGGGTATGGGTATACGCGGGGACGACGACGTCGAAGTCGGAGTCGCATCGGGCGACGAAAGCGCGTTGCACGCCCTGAAGAAGAGCGTCGAGCTTGTCGATCGCGTCGCGAATCCAGAGGCGGAAGTCCGTAGAAACTTGGTCGTTTCGGCTTCGCGCGGTGTGGAGTTTGCGCCCGACGTCGCCAAGCTTGTCGGTGAGCGCCTTTTCGACGTGCATATGAATATCCTCGAGAGAGCTTGAGAAGACCATCTCGCCGCGCGCGATCGTTCCTTTGATATTGAGGAGTTCGTCGCGAATCGCTTCGAATTCTTCTGTCGTGAGAATACCGACGTCGCTAAGCATATGCGCGTGCGCGATCGAGCCTTCGATATCCTGCTCGTACATCCTGCTGTCGAAACTAATGCTTTCGCTAAAGCGTTCAAAAAGCGCGTCGGTCGCTTCAGTAAAGACGCCGCCCCAAGCTTTGGCGGGTTTGGAATTTTGTTCAGCCATGATTATGATAACAATCCTAAAATACTATCGCTCAGATCGCCGCTAGTCGTCGCGACGTCACTTTTCTAAGGGAACTACCTTGAAGGTCTCGGGAAGTCGCGCTAGGCACGCGCCCCAGGAGAGACCGACGCCGAAACCGACAAGGAGGGCGCGCGTTCCCGGCTTCACGAGTCCGGACGCGACGCCGTCGATTAGCGCGATCGGAATCGTGCTCGACACCGTGTTGCCGCGCGTCGTCACGTCGTTAAAGAACTTCTCTTCTTCGAGAGAGCAAAGACTTCTAAGACGATCGAGCATGAATTTATTCGCCTGATGGAGGACGTAGGCGTCGATTTCAGCGTTCTTTTCCCGCGCGAGAGTCTGAAAGCGCTCGATCATCGGGGGAACGACGTTAATCGAGAATGAGAAGACGCCGGGGCCGTTCATGTAGAGTTGGTTTTTGGAGCGGTAATTTCCGCGAACGTCCATCTTTACTTCCATCGCCTCAGGAGACGTCGGCGTTCGACTTCCCCCCGCTTCAACGATCAACATATTGGCGCCCTCGCCGTCGGTTCCGAACTCGAAGGGACCAATGCCTGGGGCGTTCCCCAACGCGTCGTTTTGTTCGGCGTCCGCAAGTTCGACAAGAGTCGCGGCGGCCCCGTCGGCAAAGATCGGGCGCGAGACGCTGTCGAGTTCGTTGACGTATTTGCAATAGGTTTCGGCGGTCACGAAAAGAACCTTTTTCGCGACGCCCGATTCAATCAAGCCCTTGCAGACGCTCAGTCCGTAGACGTAACCGCTACAGCCCAGGTTAATATCAAAGGCGCCGCAACTTTGGGGCAGTCCGAGTCGCGCTTGAAGGAGGCACGCGGACGAAGGGAGCAAATAATCGGGAGATTGGGTGCAAAGGAGGATGAAATCGATTTCGTCGGGATTCGCCAACCCGGCGTCGAAGAGGCGTCGACACGCGGCGTAGGCGAGATCGACGGCGGTTTCGCCTTCGGCGGATATTGGACGTTCCACAATACCGAGCTTCGCTTCAAGCTTCTTTTCCGTCCATTTTGGAAAAGCCTTGACAAGTTCGGCGTTATCAAGACGTTCTTTTGGCAGATATGCGGCAATGGCCGCGATTTGCGCTATTTTCACAATGCCTCGCAGAGCGTAAGAATACGCGAAACAAAAAGAGTAACAGGGGCGCGCGTCAAAGCGTCGCGGAATCAAAACGCAAAAAACGCGCGCCCTCCTGAGAGCGCGCGTCTTCGCACGTTACTTTCGAGCCGCGGCTCAAAGTCCGAAGAATTCTTTCAATTCGTCAAAACCTTGAAGATGCTGCTTACCAGCCTTCTTTTCTTCGGAGAGGGGCTGGGCAGCCTTTTGTTTCGGCGAGACTTGAGCGGATCGCGGGGGACGATTGAAGTCGCGACGCTGACCGCCGAAGCGCTCGTTGCGTTCATGACGTTCGCCGCCGCGTTCGTTTCGCGGGGCGCGATCTCCTCTTTCGCGACGGTCGCCCTTTTCGGCGCGACGTTCGTCGGACGCGCCTTCAGGACGCGGACGACGCGGACGACGTTGTTCTCTGTCTCCGGCCTGACGTTCTTCGCGCGGTTTGCGATCGAAGGAACGTCTTTCACGCTGTTCGCGCGCGGCGTTAGGAGCGATAAGAGAGAGACCAACGCGTTCGCGTTCGAGGTCGACGTCGAGAACCCACGCTTTTACCGTGTCGCCGACGGAGAGGACGTCGCGGGCGTCGCGGACGTGCGAAGCGCTCAATCGGCTAACGTGCGCCATACCGGAGGTAATCGCGCCAAAATCGATGAACGCGCCGTAATCGACGACGTGAGAGACGCGGCCCGTGAGTTCCATACCGGGCTTGAGGTCTTCGAGTTTCACGAGGTTCTTCTTGAAGATCGGATAGGGCTGCGAGTCGCGCACGTCGCGACCGGGGGTCGCCAATTCGGCGATGACGTCGGCGACGAGGAGCGGGCCGGCGGCGGAGAATTCCGCGGCGAGTTGCGCGCAGTCGGCGTCTTTCGTCGCTTCCGCGAATTCGGCGCGCTTCTGAGCGCAACGCAGATCCTCAACCGTGAAGCCGAACTTCTCGAGAATCGACGTCGCAAGAGGGTAGCTTTCAGGATGAATCCACGTCGCGTCAAGGGGATTGTCGCCGCCGATTACGCGCATGAAGCCCGCGCTCTGACGATAAGTCGAATCGGAGACGCCGTCGACTTCCTTAAACTGTTCGCGAGAACGGAAGGCGCCCTTCGAACGACGATATTCGATAATATTCTTGACGGAAAGGGGCGTGAGGCCGACGACGTAGCTCAGCGTTTCGGCAGACGCGGCGTTGACGTCGACGCCGACGCAGTTGACGCAACGGGAAACGACGCGTCCAAGGACGTCGCGGAGCGTCTTCACGCGCAATTTGCGACAGAAGGGTTCGTCGCAGAGGAACTCGGGGGAAACTTTGACGTATTCTTCGAGGGGATTGATCAAGCGACGACCGAGCGAGACGGCGGCGCGTTCGAGGGTTTCGAGGTTCGGCAACTCTTTCTGCGCGATTTCGCTAGAGGCGTACGCGTCGAGTCCGACGTCGTTGACGTCGATGTAGAGGACGTCGTCGTTCGCAAAATGTTCGGCGATGAGATTCGCGAAGAAGGAATCGACGGTCTTAGGACGCCCGGAGCCGGCACGAAGGGCGAAGACGTTGATCTTAAAGCGTTTGACGAGGGCGACGATCTTCTCGACGGAAGCGGCGCATCGGTCTTCTTGGCCGCGAAGGGTAATCGTGTCGACGGCGAGGAGATTCCCGAATTCGTCGAGCGCGGCAATCTTGCAGGTGTTGCGATAAGCGCAATCGACGGCCAGGACGCGACGACGCGGCAAAGGACGCTGCATCAATTTATTGGCGAGCGCGGAACAAACGTTGTCGAGAGTCTGCTCGAGAGCGCCGTCGACGAGATCGCGACGCGTTTCGAATTCGAGCGCGGGAAGGAGGTAGGAATCGACGGCGTCGCGAGCAGCGGCGACGAGATATTCGGCGTATAGACGACCTTCGAGTTTGAGTTCGGTCTGCGCGATTTCGTAAAGCTTCTCCTTGTCGACGTCGAGAGAGACGGCGAGGACGCGCGCGCTTTCGCCGCGATTGAGGGTCTGAATCTGATCGCGTGTAAGGCGACGAATGTCAAAAGACGCGTCGTAGTACGCGGAGTAGAGCTTGTCCTGCTGCTGAGCGCGAGCTTCGTCGTTCGTCTTTTTCTTAGAGGCTTTTTCTTCGTCTGCGACGGGAGCGGCTTGCGAGTTTTCTTCGCCGGTGGCAACCTCGGGGGTCGCTTCGCTATTCTCGGGATTATCGGGGTTCTCTTCGGCTTGTTCGGCGCGTTTTGAAACGATTCGCGCGGAACGCAGGATGAAACCGCGGGCGTTTTGACGCAGTTCGAAGTTTTCAGAATAGGCTTCGGCGACGATCGCGGCGGCGCCCTTGAGGGCTTCTTCGGCGGATGCGACGTTTTTCGCGGGGTCGACGTAAGGAGCGGCGAGCTCTTCAAGAGAGACGTTGGCGTCGGCGGCGTTCATGATCGCTTGAGCGAGAGGTTCCAAGCCTTTAGCGCGCGCTTCTTGAGGAACGGCGGCGGTCTTCGCTTTGAAGGGGACGTAGAGGTCGTCGAGACGGTGCGGAGAGCGGGTCTCGATAATCATACTTTCAAGCTCGGGAGTGAGTTTCTGCTGAGCTTCGAAAGTTTTGAGGTAAGAATATTTGCGGTCGCAGAATTTTCGCTGCTCGTCGTAAGCGGCGGCCAACTTGAGGAGCTCGGCGTCTTTGAGCTGCGTCTGATCCTTTCTATAACGTAGGATAAAAGGGACGGAGAGTCCTTCGTAAAGAAGGTTTGCGGCAGCTTCGACTTTCTCAACGGGCAAGTCGAGGGTTCGCGACAGAGAACGTGGATTGACCTTAATCGCTTCAATCATGTTAAACGCATCCGGTGAACAAGCAGATGAAACATAGCGTCATGCTCTCGCGGCGCGATAGAGCGGCAAGGGCGCGACCTTAAATAATAAAAAAGCCGACCAGCGTCGGACATTCGCGCCAAAACATAAAGGCGCGATTGTTAAAAATCCTAAATAATAAAGCGGATCTTGTCAAGAGAAAGGGCGTTTTTTTCAAAAAAATCCCTATTTCTAGCATGGGTAAAGACGCCGATAAAGGAAGTCGAGGGGCGAGTATGCGTCGTCGCCCCCTATTTAATGTAGTATTCAGCGCTATAATCAGCGAAATGAGCGAAGTTCGCGAGACGCGCTTCCCGCGATCGTGGCGCGCTTAGCGTCAGTTTTTATCCTGGTTTGTATCGCTACTAACGCGAAAGGGAATTCTCAATGTCGGAACGCATGTATAATTTTTCCGCCGGCCCAGCCGTTTTGCCAGTTTCTGTTTTGAAAAAAGCTCAGGAAGAACTCCTCTGTCTCCCAGGTTGCGGCGCGTCTATTCTTGAAATCAGTCACCGATCCAAGCAGTTCGGCGAGATTCTGGCGCAAACCAAGCAGAACGTGCGCGATCTTCTCGGCGTTCCGGAGAACTACAAGATTCTTTTCCTCCAAGGCGGCGCTCTCACGCAATTCGCCCTTATCCCGATGAACATCATCCGCAACCGCGACGTCTCCGCCGACTACATCGTCACCGGCAACTGGAGCAAGAAATCCGCGTCGGAAGCGAAGACCCAGGGTAAGATCAACATCATCTTCGACAACAAAGAAGAAGGTTACGTCCGCAAGCCGAAGGACGAAGAGCTCCACGCCACTCCCGGCGCCGCGTACTGCTACTACTGCGCCAACGAAACGATAGAAGGCATTCAGTTCCCGCGCGAACCGAAACTCGACCTTCCCCTCGTCTGCGACGCCTCGAGCGAAATCTTCTCCCGTCCCGTCAATATTGAGAAGTACGGCATTCTTTACGCTTGCGCGCAGAAGAACGCGGGCCCCGCGGGCGTCACGCTCCTTATCATGCGCGACGATTTCGTCGAGATGAGCGGCGACGATCTTCCCTCGATGTTCTCCTACAAGAAGCTCGCCGAAAAGGATTCGATGCTCAACACGCCTCCGACCTTCGGCATTTACATCATGAAGCTCGTCACCGATTGGCTCAAGGAACAAGGCGGTCTTCAGAAGATGTATGAACGCAACCTTGAAAAGGCGAAGCTCATCTACGACGTCATCGACGCGTCGAACGGCTTCTATCACGTCCACGGCCAGAAGGAATATCGTTCCTTCATGAACGTTTCGTTCCGCCTCCCCTCGGAAGAGCTCGACAAGAAATTCCAAGCGGACGCGAAGGAATACAACCTGACGAGCCTCGGCGGTCACCGTAGCGTCGGCGGCGAACGCGCGTCGATTTACAACGCGATGCCACGCGAAGGAGTCGTAGCTCTCCGCGACTTCATGATCGACTTCATGAAGAAGAACTCGTGATAAGAAGGTCGTCTACGATCTGAAACAAAACGGCCCCTTTCCTTCTCGCAGGGAAAGGGGCTTTTTTTATTGGGGCGCGTTTCGACAAGACGCGTCGATCTAGGAGGGGTTGTTGTCAAGCGTCGCCCCGCGCTCTTAGCAAGGGGGATTGTCGGCGCGGATAGAGAAAGAAGGCGAGGGTAGGAAGAAATAGCGTTACAGGGGCATAAAAAAAGAGAGACGTCCATCCGATAAGGAGGGACGCTCTCAGAACTTTTGGTAAAAGCCGCCGGGTTAGCTAGCAGGCTTTTTCAGCAGAGTCAATTCAACTCAGTTGGCGCAAGCGGGAGCGCAAGGAGCGACAGGCGCGCAAGCGGACGGAGCGCAAGCAGGACGGCAGACCTTGAAGCTGAACTTGAAGCAGGGCTTGCAGGGCTTGCAGCAGACAGGCTTGCAGGGCTTGCAGCAGACAGGCTTGCAGGGCTTGCAGCAGACGGGCTTGCAGGGCTTGAAGCACTTCTTGAAGCAGAGGGGCTTGCAAGGAGCGCAAGCGGGAGCGGCGTCGCAAGCGGGAGCGCAAGGAGCGACGGGTTCGCAAGCGGCGGGAGCGGCGTCGCAAGCGGGAGCGCAAGGAGCGACAGGCTCGCAAGCGGCGGGAGCGCAAGCGGCGGGAGCGCAACAGCAGAACTTAACGCGGACGGGGCAAAGAGCCTTGAGGTTCTTGAAGGGAGTGAAGGGCTTGCAACAAGGAGCGCAAGGAGCGGCGTCGCAAGCGGGAGCGCAAGGAGCAACGTCGCAAGCGGGAGCGCAAGGAGCGACAGGTTCGCAAGGAGCGACAGCTTCAGCGGCTTCAGTGACGGCAGCTTCAGGAGCCGGAGCGGCTTCTTGAGCGGCTTCTTGAGCGAAAGTGAAAGAGGCGGAAAGGACGAGCGCCAACGCCGCTAACGAGCTCAGAAATTTTTTCATTTGGAAATACTCCTAAAAATTAGTTGCGGGGCGCCTACATGGGGTCTACTCAACCTTCATGCGTCGCCTAAACACTTACGATAGGAAATAGTCAAATCTCCTAACCATTTCTCACAAGTATAACTACCCATCTTGGCTTGTCAACAAAAATTTCATTTATTTTACTTATTTTCCTAAATTTTTCTAAAGATTTGTATCTAATCCATATTACTCGGATTTTCAAAGGTTAAGCATTAACAAATATATCGATTACAACATTTGCAACAATTAACCAATCAATCTCGTCTAGTGAGGAAATTTCCTACTTTCGAGGAGAAGACTTCCTTTCCACCTCATACAGAAAAGGGACGCGATCTCCGCGCCCCTTACTCTCTTATCGCCTTGCGAAACTACTCCTTCACGATCGCGATCTGCGCAAAATACGCGGCCTCAAATTCCCATCCGTTCGGTTCGTTCACGATTTCCAGCGTCGTCTCCTGCCCCGCGAACTCGTTGAGAGGAATCTCAAAACGCGCCCACCCCGACGCGTCGACCGTCGTCGATCCAATCGTAGCGTTTAGAAGTTCGCGTCCGTTCCCCTTAACTTTCAGGACGTAATCGCCAATCTGATTTCCGTCGGCGTGATGCGACGCGACGACAACGAGCGTATCCCCTTTCTCAGGCGTTACGGTCTTCGAAAGAACCGCCCCCACTTCGCGACTCTCGGGGTGCGTCATGAAAACGTTCTCGCGTCCGCGATAGGATTCGCGATACCCCGGATTCATGTCGGGCCCCATATGCGACACGCTGAAACCGGAGAAGTAACGATCCAAAATTTCCTCGTTCGAGTACATGCGGAACTTAATCTGCGCGAGCTCTTCTTCGTTAAAGAGCGCGGCGTCCCCCGTCTCAGGCGCGTCCGCGGGATTGGCGCACGACGTCGTTTTGCTCGGGACGACGGGAATCACGGGAATATAGAAGTACTTTTCGCCATTCTCATCAACGATGGATCCGCCGTCGCGAAGGAGCGCTTGAACGGCGATTTTTTCGCACACGTCGATTAGCGCGGGGAAGTTATACGCGGTGTGGCTGAACACGCCCGATTCGTCGAGCTTTTCGGAGAAGCGCGGCGGCAGCGCTTTGAATCCGAGAGTCGTGAAGAGGATCCCCGCCGCGTTCGACGGATTGCAGTCGGAATCTTGCCCGCAACGCGTCGAAATGACGATCGTCTTATCAAGATCCCCCTCCCCGTAGAGAAGTCCGACCAAGATATACGCGCCGTTAATCTTCGCGTCGATATTAAACGGGGCGTCCTTGCCGGAGCAGGACCACTGGCGATACTCGGGATTATGCTGATACTTTTCGTTGATCTTATTCCAGCATGCTTCCCAATCGTTGGGGAATTCTTGCTTCCACTGGAGGACGTCGCGCACCATCTCCGCGTATTGCGATTCCGCGGGGATCGCTTCAAGCGCCTTTCGAATGATCTTCTCGACGTCCGTCTCAAAGAACGCTTCGCTATACATCGCGCCGACAAATTGCCCCGCGTAGAGACCGTCGCCGTAATTCATCAATCTTCCGAAGGTCTCCCCCATTCTCACGGCGTTATTCGGAAGACCTGGGGAAACAAGACCGGAGAAGTCCGCTTCGATTTGATAGTCGATATCGTCGGCGCACCTATTGAACGCGGGGTGCCCCGAATTGGGGGGCGCGATCCCCATGCGCAGATTCGTGCGTCCCTCATTGTTCGCGTGCCAGAGCATATACTCGCTATTCGCAAAATCGAGCCCTGCTTGGCGGATCGAAACGTCGAGTCCGTAATCTTCGAGGGTTTTCAAAAAGGTCATTTCAACATACAAGTCGTCTTGACCAAACGCGTCGTTAATCATCTCAGGACGCCATGTCGGCATATCCCCTTCTGGGATCATTTTGTCGGTCCATCGAAATTCGGTCGGAGCTCCCCAACAGACGCCGGCGATCTGTCCGATCCACCCGGCCTTCATTTTATCGCGATATTCGGCGACGGAAATCTTTCGGAACGCTTTAGCGGCGGTCGCGTTATCTTCGGCGCGAGCGGGCGCGACGACCAAACACGCGCTCAGTATCGAGGCGGCGCCAAGAGCTAGGGAGACAAAATTCTTCTTCATCACATACTTCCTTCAATTGCCTGGAGGCGTCAAGAAACAAGCGAGGGAAGTTCCTCGCCGAAAGACGTCATTGTACAAGAAAGGAGATGAAAAAGCAAAACGCGAAAAAAAAAGCGCGACGAAGTTACTCGACGCGCACGTGGATTTGCCTATTAAACTAAGGTCTCGATCACTTGATGATCGTCTGATCGCGGCTTGGACCGACGGACACGATCGCGACGGGCTTACCGACGACTTCGGAGAGACGATCGAGGTACTTCTTCGCGTTTTCGGGAAGATCTTCGTACTTGCGCACGCCGGTAATGTCTTCGAACCAACCGGGCAGAGTTTCGTAGATCGGCTTGACGCGCGCGAGATCGTCGACGTCGCTGGGGAAGTACTCGATGCGTTTGCCGTCGAGCTCATAGGCGACGCAGATATTGATCGTATCGAACCCGCTAAGCACGTCGAGAAGCATGACGGAGAGTTCCGTCGCGCCGCCTAAACGGCTCGTGTAACGAACGGCGACGGCGTCGAACCAACCGCAACGACGTGGACGCTTCGTGATCGTGCCGTATTCGTTTCCGCGGTCGCGAATCTTCTGTCCGATTTCGTCGTGCAATTCGGTCGGGAAGGGACCGCCGCCGACGCGAGTGGCGTACGCCTTGACGACGCCGACGATTCTCTTGAAGAAGGTCGCGCGGATACCGGAACCGGCGCAAACGCCAATCCCGGAGCTGTTGCTACTCGTGACGTAGGGGAAGGTTCCGTAATCGACGTCGAGGAGGGAGCCTTGGGCGCCTTCGAGAAGGATCTTCTTATCGGCGTCGACCGCGTCGAGAATGTAGTTGACGGCGTCGCCGACGAAGGGGCGCAGACGTTCCGCGTATCCCATGTAATCTTTGATGATCTGCTCGGCGTCGAGAGGCTTCACGGTCGCGCGAACTTCTTCGTTGCGCGCCATTCCTGGAAGGGACTGATTCTTGAGCGCGCAAATAGCGCGAACTTTATCGGCGAAATCGGCGCGATAGAGATCGCCGATTCTAAGCGCGGTCGAACGACCGACTTTGTCGCGATAGCAAGGGCCGATCCCGCGCATCGTCGTTCCGATCGCTTCGGAGCGCACGCCGGTATCGTTCATCAAACGGTCTTCTTCACGATGCCACGGGAAGATGACGTGCGCGCGTTCGCTAATCAGGAGATTCTTCTCGATCTCGACGCCCGATTGACGAAGCGTGTCGATTTCCTGCAAAATCGCGGCGGGATCAATCACGACGCCGCTTGCGATGACGGACTTCACGTCGCTGCGGAAAACGCCGCTCGGAATGAGCGAAAGCTTGTACTTCTTGCCGTCGAAAACAACGGTATGACCTGCGTTAGAACCGCCTTGATAGCGCACGACAACGTCGTTCTGCGCCGTCAAAAGATCGACGATCTTACCCTTCGCTTCGTCTCCCCATTGCAAACCAATTACGCAAGTAGCGGCCATGTCAACACCTTTCGTAAATGCAACCGACTAATCGCTCAGATCCAAACGCGTAAATGATTAGAAGAACGCGCGTTCAGATTTCCCAGCACACGAAAAAGTCATTTTATCCCTATTGGACAAAAAGAAAAGCCCCCGGCAAGAGGTCAGTTGGGCGTGTCAAGATACGGATCCTGCCCCATCCCGCGTTGCATCTTTTTGCGTTCCTTTTCGTAATAAAGCATCGTTTTACGGTTCCGATAACTCTTCTTCTCGACTTTTTTCTGAGCGCGATAGAAAAGCTTCGCCTTTTCCGGATGCTCCGAATCGGGATCGTCTTTGAACATCTCCTTGAGTTTTTTCGCCTTTTTAGGACCAAACGCTTTTTCAAGAATTTCGTCTTCCAACGAAAGATATTGTCGATAGCTCCCCGGATCCCCTTGTCGCCCGCAACGCCCGATCAACTGCCTGTCGATACGCGCGGACTCATGAAGTTCCGTACACACGACGTCCAATCCGCCGAGAGCGAGAACGTCCTTCGGCAACTTAATATCCGTACCGCGCCCCGCCATATTCGTCGACACGGTGATCTTCCCAAGATGGCCCGCGTCGGCGACGATCCCCGCTTCTTCCGCGATACGGTTCGCGTTGAGAACGCTGTGTTCAAACTTGCGTTCCGTAAGGAGTTTGGAGAGGATTTCCGACTTGTCGATCGTACGCGTGCCGATAAGCGTGGGCCTTCCGAGCGCGTGAATTTCGGCGATTTCTTCCACGATCGCGTTCCACTTCGCGCGTTCCGTCGCAAAGACGCGCGTCGGCAACTGAACGCGCTGAGGGGGGCGGTTCGTCGGAACAGGAATAACGCGGCACTTATAAATCTTCGAAAGCTCCCGACGCGACGCCGCCGCGGTGCCCGTCATCCCCGCAAGATGCTCGAAGCGCAGGAAGAAGTCCTGCACCGTCACGCGCGCCGCTTGACCCGTCGCGACCGTTATCTCGACGCCTTCCTTCGCCTCCACCGCCTGGTGAATCCCTTCGCGCCACTTTCGACCTTCCCCGAGACGGCCCGTAAATTCGTCGACGATGACGATTTCACCGTCGCGCACGACGTATTGCTGATCCAAATGGAATTCGCGGTCGACCTTAATCGCGCGTTTAACGTATTCGTAGATATGGTAGAGCCCGGTGCGTTCCATCGCGTCGGGCTTCGGAAGTCGTCGCGCCTTGAGCCGCCCTTCGCGCGTCAGTTCGACTTCCTTCTTATCATGGTCGTAGGTATAGTCTTCATCTTCGATGAACTCGTAGATCGAGTCGGCGGCCCACTTATACGCCTCAACCTCCTGTTTCTGCTCTTCCGTCGGCAAGGCGCTAATGATAAGGGGGGTGCTCGCTTCGTCGATGAGGATGGAGTCCGCCTCGTCGACAAGACAGAAGTATGGGTCGGTTCGCTGAGTCGGCTGTTCGTTCTTCTCCTGCTGTTCGCGGAGCATCGCGCCAAGGAGGTCGGTCTGACCTTCGCGAATGCGGCGCAGGAGCAATCGGTCGCGAAGGAAGTCGAAGCCGAATTCTTTCGCGGTGCCGTACGTGACGTCGCAGTTATACGCCGCGCGGCGCTGATCCGTCGGTTGCTGCGACTGAATGACGCCGACTTTCATCCCCAGCGCCTGATAGATCGGGCCCATCAGCTCGGCGTCGCGCGCCGCAAGGTAGTCGTTGACCGTCGCTAGAAGCGCGCCTTTACCCGCGAGCGCGCGAAGATACATCGGCGCGGTCGCCGTGAGCGTTTTACCTTCACCCGTCTGCATCTCGACGATCGAACGGTTAAAGATCGCGATTCCGCCGAGAATCTGCACGTCGAAGTGGCGCATCCCGAGGGTTCGCGAGCCCGCTTCGCGCACGAGCGCGTACGCTTCTGGAAGGAGCTTGACGAGAGGTTCGCCGCTGCGCGCGCGGTATCGTAGCGACAGACTGTATTTGCGTAGCTCCCCGTCGGAAAGCTTCTGAAACTTCGGTTCAAGAGCGTTTACGCGATCTAATTCGTACGACCAGTTTGCCAGTCGTCCCGACGTCGTAAAGGGTAAAAGTCGATCGCACGCTCTTTTCATCCCGGATGGTATCGCGCCCAAAATTCAGCCTCCTCGCGCTAAAAAACACTGTGCGCGGCGCACTCGCGCCGATAGGTCAAACGATTATAGGGAAAAGAAGAAAAGGCGTCAACGCGGCTACCCCAGTCGCAAGCGCAGGTCTTTCCCTATAAAAAAGTCTTTCGACATTCAAGACGCGCCAATTTCAAATTAGTTCTCCCAAAGAGCCTCGCCCTCCTACTTGACGTAAAGCAAAAAATTTCATTGACCGACTGAACGCGGCGAAATACTAAAACGTCAAAATATTGGTTCAAAAAACTTCCGTCTCGCGATTGAAATTGCAGACGAAATGTGTTAAAATAAGCGTCAAAAAGACAAGCGTGATTTTTGTTTTTACACCACCCTTTGTTATTGTCAAATCGTGTCTCATTTTCCCCCAAGGAGAGTAGATATATGGAACATTTTGCGTCTTCATCTTACTTCAAGCGACGCGGCTTTACACTTGTCGAGCTCCTCGTCGTCATCGCGATTATCGGTATTTTGATAGGTCTTCTCTTGCCTGCGGTTCAGGCGGCGCGCGAGGCGGCGCGACGCATGCAGTGTACCAATAATCTCAAGCAAATGGGCTTGGGCGTTCACAACTTCGAATCCGCGACGGGTAAATTGCCCCCGCTGGATATTTCGATGGGACACGCGGGGATCATTCCCCTCCTCTTCCCTTATCTTGAACAAGTTTCGCTTTATGAAACGCTTAAAAACTGGCGCGACGGCGCGGACGCTTCCTGCGGCTTCGGTCAAGATCTTTGCCGTTCCGGTTCCGGCGCGGGGGATCAGTTCTGGCGTTCCGACGAGATGACGACGGAACTGCGCGACGCGTTCCGTTCCGTCCCATACCTCCTTTGCCCGACGCGTCGCGCCGCCCCCGCGGGGACCACAACCGCCGATCTCAACACGAACACGACGATCAGCGGATGCCAATCGATCGCCTCTTACGGCCCCTTCTCCGATTATGCGCCCGCGATCTACACGAAGTACAACAGCCCTGACTGCACGAACTTCCAATGGGTCGCTAAGGACGATTACGCGAAGCACGGCTCGAACTTCAGTCCTTTCATTCGCGCGAATCTTGCAAAATCGGGGGACCCTCGCACATGGCAACCGAACTCCCCGATGTCCCGTTGGATCGACGGTACGAGCAACCAGATCACGTTCGGTGAAAAACATATCCCGATTGGGATCCTTGGCGGCGACTCCGTCGCATATCGTCACGACCAGAACTATCTCGCCGCGACGGACTCCAACGCGCGCGACTGGGCGATCGGACGCGCGGTTTGCGAGCAGTATCCTCTCGCCTCGCCGTACGATACCTCCAACCCCCAACGTTACTTCGGCAGCTGGCACTCCGGCGTCGTCAACTTCCTGATGGGAGACGGCGCGGTTCGCGCGATCTCCGTCACCGCGCCTGGTAAGACCGTCGGTTCTATGGTTCACGTCAGCGACGGCGCTACCGAATCCGCTCTCTAGCGTTAAAATCTATAGGTGAATAAGCGCCGATTTTCGATCGGCGCTCTTCCCTTTTTTAAAAGAGAGAAAAACAATGAACAAGACAAAATTAGCCTTAACGCTTCTTCTCGCCCTTCTCTGCGTCGGATGTTCCGGCAAAGTCAAGCTCGGCGGCACGGTCTCCTTCACCGACGGTCAGCCCGTCGAATCTGGAATGGTTTATTTCGTCTCCAAGGACGGATCCTTCAGCGCACGCGGCGAAATTAAGAACGGCGAATTCCAGGTCTCTTCGGTCGGTAAGAACGACGGTCTTCCCAAGGGCGAATACAACGTCTACTTCTCCGGTATCGAAACGGTCGTCAAGGAGCAACAAGAGCTCGAAAACGGCGACTTCATCGAAGCGCAAACCCGCCCCGCGATCGACGCCAAATACATGAGCGCCTCGACCTCCGGAATCACCCAAAACGTCGACGGCTCCGCCAAAAAGGTCGAATTCCAGCTCGAACGCCTCGAATAATCGAATCTCTATCGATTGATAGAAAACGAAACGCGTCTTCGGACGCGTTTTTTTTTTGATCTCTTCTAATTTTTACCTCGTTTTTTCTTAATGCGCAACTATCTCACACAAGGATCGGGTATACTATAGAAAAAAATATAAGGTACAAAAATCGTCAAGTTTTTACAACTAAACGATTTACAGAAAACTTGACACAATAAAAAGCATTGGATACCATTGTATTTATATAAATGGCGCGGCTCTTTATATTGACGCGCTTAAAGATTGGCGTCTTAAAGCAAAGGACATGAAATGAAACCCACATCTCATTCCAAGAGCGGCTTCACGCTCGTTGAACTCCTCGTCGTCATCGCGATTATCGGTATCTTGATCGGACTTCTTCTTCCCGCCGTCCAAGCGGCGCGCGAAGCGGCAAGACGTATGCAATGCACCAACAACTTAAAGCAGCTCGCTCTCGCTCTTCACAACTATCACGACACGCACGGATCCTTCCCCGCCGGACGCTGGGGCCCCGAATGCGCCTGCTGCGGCTCCAAAACCGAATGGCAGGGGCACTCCTACGTCTGGAGCGGTATCTTCTACTGCACACCCTTCATGGAACAAGTCTCCCTCTACCAACTCTACGTCGCCGAATGCGCCCGTTTAGGGGGCAAAGGCCCGGTCGCGTGGCTCAATAACAACACGAACACGTCGGATCTTGCGCCTCTCTACACCTCCTCCGTTCCCGGACTCCTCTGTCCTTCCGACGGCGGTTCAACGCAAAACGGCGACTACGGCGGGAAGGGAAACTACGCCCTCTGCAACGGCGACTCCCCCTATTTCGGAAACTGGGTCGACTATCCCAAACGCGGACTCTTCGGCGTTAAGGAATGGCACAACATGTCGTCGTGCACCGACGGCACGAGCAACACGGCGATGATTAGCGAAATGGTCGCCGGTACGAAGGGGGACGGCGAAGTCAGCTCCTCCGGCGCTCTGATCAAAGGCTCCATCGCGGTTGACCTCGATCCTTATCAGTTCAGCGACAACCCGTCGCTGTGCTTGAACAAGCGCGATTCTTCCAATCCCGGCCGGCTGACCGGTTCGCAATTCAACAATATCCGCGGACATATGCGCTGGGCGGGCGTCATGACGGACGGCACCTCATTCACGACCGTTCTTCCCCCGAACTCTCCGAGCTGCATCGACGGACGCTATGACGCCTACTACGGCGGCGGCGTCTGCTCCCCGACGAGCAATCACGCCGGCGGCGTGAACGTCTGCCGCGCCGACGGATCGGTCGTCTTCGTCTCCGAAACGGTAGACTGCGGCGACCTCACGAAGCCCGCGCTCGGAACCGACCGCGGCTCCGGAAAGAGCCCCTACGGCGTATGGGGCGCGATGGGAAGCATCAACGGCGGCGAAAGCGCGTCTCTCTGATCCCCGCGAAAGGAAAATGCTCATGAAACTTCAAAAAACCTTCCTCCTTCTCGCCTCGGCGGGCGCGTGCCTCGCTAACGCCGGGTGCGGCCAGAAACTCCCTGAAGGAATCCCAGACCTCATCCCCGTCGCCCTCGTCCTGACTCAAGAAGGACAGCCTCTCGACGAAGCCACCGTCTCCTGCGTCCCCGTTGACCCCGCGAACAGTCGATGGTCCTGCGGCGGCACAACCGACGCCAAAGGCGAACTCCCCCTCATGACCCTTGGACAATACCAAGGAGTCCCAGCGGGGGAATACAAAGTCGTCGTGATGAAAATGCTTATCGAGAATCCGCCGCAGACGCGCGACGATCCTCCGGGAGAGCGCTACCGACTCGTCCCCGAAGAATACGAGAGCGCCGACGAGACGCCCTTAACCTTCACCGCGGCGAAGGGTCAGAAGCGCGTCGAGCTTGATCTGGGCCCCGCGATTAAGGAAGAGATGAAGAGTCGCGGTTCCCTGTAATCGACCGTCTCTTTTCAATCTAAAATTAAAAAGAAGGGCGAAGAGATTCTTCGGATTCTCTTCCCCTTCTTTTTTTGTCCCTTTAGAAGTCTCTGAACACGCGCTAGAAGCGTTTTATTTATTCTTCCTTGTAACAAGCTTTTAAAGAATTTCTTGCGCAGAACGTCGTTTTAAGGACGTTTCTGAGGATTTCTCAAATAACGGTCTCGAAAGGAAATGAAGTCGAGCGCAGAGAAAGGCGCAACGCGCGAACGTCGGGGAGGCACGACATTTTCGACTCCATGGGGTTTGCGCGAGACAGGCGTTTTATCGTCGATTCTATCCCAAGGAATTAGCGAAATAAGAGTAACGAAAGAGAAGATTGAAGCGAATTCTAAGTCGCGCGGCGGCGATTCTTCGCGTCGATAAAAAAGCGTCCGTTCTCATGGAGGGAACGGACGCCAAGGCTTGAATCAATTCAGTCTAATCGACAAAGATCAGAACCATCCGCCGTAAGCGACGATGAAGCCCGCCGCGACGACGGAGACCATGCTCATCAACTTGATGATGATATTGAGCGAAGGACCGGTCGTGTCTTTGAAGGGGTCGCCGACAGTGTCGCCAACGACGGTCGCCTTATGGCATTCGGAGCGTTTTCCGCCGAGTTCGGGTTCGATATTCGCTTCGACGTACTTCTTCGCGTTGTCCCACGCGCCGCCCGCGTTCGCCATGTAAACGGCGACGCAGAAGCCGGCGGTAAGAGCGCCGACGAGGAGTCCGATGACGCCGGTGACGCCCAAGACGATACCGACGACGATCGGCATGACGAGGCCCAGGAGAGACGGAACGATCATTTCGCGCTGCGCGGCCTTTGTCGAAATCGCGACGGGGGTCTCGTAATCGGGCTCGTTTTCGTATTCCATAATTCCTTTGATTTCGCGGAACTGACGACGAACTTCTTCAACCATGCCGGACGCGGCGCGACCGACGGCGGTCATCGTCAACGCGCCAAAGACGAAGACGGTCATGGCGCCGAGGAAGATACCGACGAGAACTTTCGGGTTCAGGAGGTTGCAGGAGTAGTAGTCCATCCAGTCCATCATGTTCGCGCTCTTGACGGGAACCATTTCGCAAGGATCGTCGGCGGTAGCGGGAACGAAGGGACAGACTTGCGCGATTTCAGGAGTGATAAACGCTGGGCCTTTGGAAACGTCGAGACCAGCCCAAGCTTCGTTGGAGTCTTTCCAGGTGAATTCGGAGCCGCGATAAATCGGGGCGCTTTCATTCGGGTTGTTGGCCTGCGCGGGCTTAACGAGGTAGGTTTCGGGGAACCATTCGCGACCAACTTCTTTGAGAGCGGCCCTTTCCGATTCGACGGCGTCCTTACCGGCGTAGTAGACGGCGAAGGAGTCGGAAACCTTGTAGTATCCGGGCTGAGCGTCGGATTTTTCTTCAAGGGTCTTGACGGCGGAGACGCCCCAGCGTTCGAAGCCGACGCGGACTTCCTCGACATACGCGGCGAGGAGCGCGAGAGCCGTAAGGGCGGCGCTACCGATCGCGAAGCCTTTACCGGTCGCGGCGGTGGTGTTGCCGAGGGAGTCGAGCGCGTCGGTGCGTTGACGGACTTCTTCAGGAAGACCAGCCATTTCCGCGTTGCCGCCCGCGTTGTCGGCGATCGGGCCGTAAGCGTCGGTCGCAAGGGTGACTCCGAGGGTGGAAAGCATACCGACGGCGGCGACGCCGACGCCGTAGAGACCGAGGGAGAAGGTCTTAGCGTTGGTGAAATCGAATCCGGTGGTGAAACCGAAAGCGAGGATCGTGGCGACGCCGACGATCACGACGGGCGCCCAGACGCTGAACATACCTTCGGCGATACCGGCGATGATGACGGTCGCGGGGCCGGTTTTACCCTGACGAGCGATCGCTTTGGTCGGGTTGTATTCGTAAGCGGTGCGATATTCGGTCCATTTGCCGATGAGCCAACCTGCGAGGAGACCGGTGACGACGGAGGCGCCGGCCCACTTCGCGGAACCGGGAAGCATGACCATCGCGATGACGAAGGAGAGCGCGCCGATGATGAGGGACGGAAGGTTGACGCCTTTTCCGAGCGCTTTAAGAAGAGCGCCTTGATCCGCTTTTTCGTCGGTCTTGACGAGGAAGACGCCAAAGATCGAGAGGACAATGCCGACGGCGGCGAGGATGATGGGGAGGAAGAGAGCGCTCATCTGCGTGGCGGAGTCAGCTCCCAGAGCGGCGTAGGCCGCGACGCCCAGTGCGGCGGAGGAAAGGATCGAACCGCAGTAGGATTCGTAGAGGTCCGCACCCATACCGGCGACGTCGCCGACGTTGTCGCCGACGTTGTCCGCGATCGTCGCGGGGTTGCGGCGGTCGTCTTCAGGAATACCGGCTTCGACTTTACCGACGAGGTCGGCGCCGACGTCCGCGGCTTTGGTGTAGATACCGCCGCCGACGCGCGCGAAGAGCGCTTGAGAGGACGCGCCCATACCGAAGCAAAGCATTACGACGGTGATTTCGGTGAGGCTCATCGTCCAGTTAAAGACGGGGAAAATCCAGTAGAGCGCGCCGAACCAGAGGACGACGTCGAGGAGGCCCAGACCGACGACGGTCAAGCCCACGACGGCGCCGGAACGGAACGCGACTTGCAAACCTTCGTTCAAAGACTTTTGCGCGCCCGCGGCGGTGCGGGAAGAAGCCCACGTCGCGGTTTTCATGCCGAACCAACCGGCGAGACCGGAGAAGAAACCGCCGGTGAGGAACGCCCACGGAACGATCTTGTTCTGAACGCCGACGCCCCAAGCGAGCCACATGAGGAAGACCCAGATGACGACGAAGAAGAGGGCGACAACCTTGTACTGCTGTTTGAGGTACGCGTTGGCGCCCTTACGGACGGCGGCGGCTATTTTGATCATTTCCGGGTTGCCTTCGTCCGCTTTCATCATGGATTTGAAGAAGCGCACGGCGAAGACGAGGGAGGCGACGGCGCAAACGAGCGCGACGATCCAGAGGAACCCGAACATCGAGAAGAAGCTAACGCGGTCGGCGATGGAGTCGGCCGTCTTGGGAGCTTTTTCAGCGGCGGCGTCCTGCGCCTCTTCGGCGGCGGGAGCGGCTTCTTCGTCGGCGGCGACGGTTTGATCGACGGCGACGGCGGCGGGTTCGTCAGATTGAGTATATGCGAACGTCGTAGTCGTAGACGCCGAGCCCAACAATAGCGCAAGGGAGAGCGCGCTCAAGCTCATAAATTTGAAAAATCTTTTGCTGACCTTCATAACGCAAAAGTCTCCTGAAATAACGTTGAACAATAAACGAAGTCGATCGCGCGAGGGCGCGATAGAAATCGTCGCAGCATTCGTCGTCGTCGAAACCGGCGGCGTCAAAAACGCTTCGGAGGGGCCTGTAAAGGCGTATAAAAAAGGGAATTCCCTTAGTTATCAATTCCACATTCGGCCCCATTATCATTAAACCGCATCCTTGCGCAACGTCAACCGGGTCATTTGTAAAAATTTTTCCTCTAAATTTTCAAAAATTTCTTGTCATAATCAAACAACGGCTACATTTCTTTAAAATTTTGTATTAATTTCTGTACGCTAATTTCCTTCAGTTTTAAAATTCCTACTCAAACTGTTGACAAACTAACCCTCTTTAACGTACAATTGTTTTAGAACGACGACGGATCCTACGCGTCGCTCTTTCACGCTTAAATCATACTCCTCTATCAAATCTAGACCATTAAGGAGCGCTCATGAACAAGTTCAGTAAATTCGCCTCGCTATTTCTCGTCGTCTTCGTTCTCTGCCTCACAGGTTGCGGCAATAAGGCGAAGGTCACAGGGACAGTCAAGTTTGCGGACGGAAAGCCGCTGACGGTCGGCACGGTCAACTTCACGGACGGTACGAACCTCTTCCGCGGGGAAATTCAGTCGGACGGAACCTTTGAGATGCGCACGTTCAAACCCGGCGACGGCGTCTTAAAGGGAACCTATAAAGTCTACCTCACCGAAACCCTTCAGTTTGGCGAAACCTCCACGCTCGTCCAGAAGGGGCCCGACGGGGAAGAGCTCAGAATAGAGACCATCGGAAACACGACCTCGACCCTCGATCCGAAGTACAGCGATCCTGAACAAAGCGGCATGACAATCGACGTTAAGGGGAACATGACTTACGATATTACGATTGAATGAAACGGACACGCATAGTAAAGCGCGTTCTCTACGCGTTCCTTCTCCTGACGTTCGCGTCGACTCTCGCGGGATGTTGGCAGCCGCGCCAGGTCAAAGTCTCCGGGCGCGTAACCTTCGCGGACGGGACGCCCTTGACATATGGGCAGGTCTGTTTCTTCGACGGATACTACCTAGGGCGGGGGGATCTTGACGAAAACGGAGAATACGAGCTAAGGATTTTCCGAAAAAACGACGGAGTCCCGCCTGGCGTCTACCAAGCGTATATCACCTGCGCGGTTCGATTAGAGGGGGACGATTCACGTACGAGCAAGCGCAGTCAAGGGCTCGCAAAGCTCGTCATGCTCATCGACCGTCAATACACGATGGATCGAACGAGCGGTTGGATCTGCGAAGTCGACAAGAAGCATAAGCGCTTCGACTTCGTCGTCTATCCGCCGGGTGGAGTTCCGGAAGATCAGATCACGGACGAAGCGCGCTTCCAGTTCGACGAAGAGTATCGACGCGAGAAGGTCGAAGAGTATTGGCGCGAGAAAGATGAAGGAGAGCGCGCCGAGGCGGAGAAGACGGGGCGGCTCCCGGAGGAACTCGCTTCGCCGCGGCGTCATAAAACGAACCGTATCAATCCTTCCCTACTCTAAGAATTCTCGAGAATTTCTCGTTGCAAGAGCGTCTTTAAGAGGCGCTCTTTTTCTTTGCGCCTCGCTATTCGTCGGCTTTATCTTCAAATACGACGACGCGCTCAAGAGGATGAAACGCGCTTTTTCAGATTTCTCCGACGCCTGTCAAGGGGTAAAATTGACGCGCTATAATTCATTGACAATAAGATTTAACAGACACGATTGTAAAAAATTATTGGAGCCTTCAATGAGATCAAACCTGTTTTTTACAAAAAAACTTTTACACATTCTTTACAACTACTCTAATATATTGCTATATATTAATTTATGAACTATGCAAAGATAATTTAAAAAGACAAAAAAGTTTTTGTAAAGAACTTGTGTCAAATACCTATTTTTGTACAAATAAGCACAATCCACATTTTTAAAATGCGAGTGTTGACGTCGGAATTCTTTTTAACTATAATTACATTGCTGGAATTATTAGTCCAACATCCTTAAAAAATTGTTATATTTTACCATCATTATCCCCTACGAGCGAAACGTACGTCTTTATAATATAACGACTTGCGTTCCTCGCGTAATGAAAGAGTAGTAAAATGTCTTACGCAAGAAATAAGGGTTTTACCCTAGTCGAGTTACTCGTTGTCATCGCCATTATCGGTATTCTTATCGGACTGCTCCTTCCCGCAGTTCAAGCGGCGCGCGAGGCGGCGCGACGCATGCAGTGTACCAATAATCTCAAGCAAATGGGATTAGCGATCCACAACTTCCACGACGTCAACGGCGGCCTTCCTCCAAGCGCTATCGGGTGGCATCGCATCACCTTCTGGGCGTTCCTCTATCCCTTCTCCGAACAGCAGAACCTCTGGGAAATTGTCGGTCCAAGCGCATCGCATGACCCCGTTACGCTCGGGCGTTACTTCTGGAACACCGGCGGCGGCTGGGCCGGCGTCACCCTTAACGACGAACAGAAGAAGGGGTTCGCCTCCGTACCGTACATGACCTGCCCGTCGCGTCGCTCCGGCCCCGCGCATAAGGAATGGGACGCCGATACCGGCGGCGCGGCTACGCCTGGTCCTCAGACCGACTACGCCGTCATCATGGCGCACGAAAAGGGCGATTCCGGCGACGCGCACTATCACGTCCGCGCTTGCGTAACTCGCCCCTCCGACTGGTCCCGCGTCAACGCCGATCAGAAGGGTCCTTTCCGCGGCGCGCGCCTCAAGGAAGCTGAAAACTTCAAAAGCGGTATAAAATACTCCGACACTCTCTCCCGCTTCACCGACGGCACGAGCAATCAGTTCTTCATCGGCGAAAAGCACATCCCGATTGGTAAACTCGGACAATGCAACTCTCAGGCCCCGAGCACGGACAACTACTCCTGGTGTTACGACTGCTCGTACCTGAGCACGATCGAAGCGTCCGACGAAGGCTCGATCTACAAGTGCCTCCAAACCGGTTGGTCCTACAACAGCGACGGTTCGCGCAACGCTCCGACGTCCCTCCTTGCCAGCGGTATCCTCGGTCAGTATGACGGAATCGGCAACGTCGCGACGATCAACTCCACGATCGGAAGCTAGCGCTCCGGCGGTTCGAATATACTCATGGGAGACGGCGCCGTCCGCTTCTTCAGCGCTGCCGCCGCGCAGAAGGTTCTCGGGCGCTACGCCAATATCAGCGGCGGACTCACGCTCAATCAAAACTGAAATCCAACCAACCTTTCGCGCAATAAGTCCGCTCCTCTCCCCCGCCCTCTCTCTCCTTCTCTCCTACCCTTCGCCCACGCATATGAAGACGGCCCGCGCGCTTCTTCTACGCGACGCGAGTCGCGTTGCGACGCCCTTCTTTCCGTCTCGCGCGTCGCGACTCGTCGCAATCCTACCACGCTTCTCTCTTTCCGATCCCGAACGCGCCCAGACGCCGCGCAGTTCCCCCTCGGCGCGTCATGCAAATTCCACGGCGTTCGCCTCCCTTTTCCATCCAACGTCTCTTTGAAAAGCGCTCGTGCTTATTGCGTCTCCCTTCTTTTTTCTTATAATTTATCTACTATTCAAAACGCGGAACGACCCTCTTTTCACGCCAACCAAGGGCTTTCGAAAGAGGTTAGCCGAGAAATTTTTCGCTAAACCGTATGAAAGAAGGCGCCCTTTCTATATTCCAAGAGAGAGTCGCGCGCCTTTTTTCTCGGAATAATTCCGCATTTTGACAAGGAAACGTCTCCCCTACCTTTGGCAAATTACGGCGAAGAACAATCTACTCGGCACAATAATTCCGAGGACGTTGACAAATTTTTTTAAAGGGACGCTCGGAAAGCGCGGTGAGCGAAAAAGGACGACGGAACGCGACAAGAAATAAAGAAGACCTCCGAAGAGGTCTTCCTTCACACACGCTGTATGACCGATTGCTCGGGCTTTGAAACTCAATAATGAGTTTTTTATTTGAACTCAGTAGTGTAATCTCAACCTTCATTTTAATCAAGAAAGAAAGTGTGTCAATATGGAAGATTCAAATAACTATTATCTCGGTCTCGATATCGGAACGGACTCGATCGGCTACGCGGTCGCGAATAAGAACTACGAACTCCTGAAATTCAAAGGGGAGCCGATGTGGGGCGCGACCCTCTTTGAATCCGCCAAGAACGCGAGCGAACGCCGTCCCTTCCGCACGGGTCGCCGCCGACTCGACCGTCGACAGGCGCGCGTGAGTCTCCTCAACGAACTATTCGCCAAGGAGATCTGCAAGATCGATCCGAAATTCTTCATTCGCCGTCGCGAAAGCGCGCTCTACGCGGAGGACGCACGTGACGGGGTCAAGATCTTCGCCGGTCAGGGGATCAACGATATTGAATATTACAAGCAATTTCCGACGATTCACCACTTGATCTTCCGTCTGATGAAGAACCGCGACGCGCACGACGTTCGTCTCGTCTATCTCGCGTGCGCGTGGCTCGTCGCCCACCGCGGTCACTTCCTCATCGATATCGAGCCAGAGAAAGCCCTCGACGTTCTCGACTTCCAGAGCGCCTTTGTCGACTTGAATCAATGTCTCGAGAGTAACGGGTACGCGCTCCCTTGGGTCGACGGACTCAAAGCCGAGACGTTAAAGGAAATTCTTCAAAAACGAAGTCGACTAACGGAAAAAAAGGGTGAAATTACCAAAGTACTCAAAAAAGACGCGAAAGGAGAACCCGACGACGACGAAAACGCGACCCGTTCCTTCAAGGCCAGTATCTTCTCGGATCTCCTAGCGGGGAAGAAGATCAGCGCGGAGGCTCTCTTCGAGAATCAGGAGTACGCCGACGTCGAAACTTTTAGCGTCAAGCAAGGGGACGACGAACTCGCGCCGATCCTCTCCGTTCTTGGCGACGACGCGGAAATTCTCCTGAAAATACGCGCCCTCACGGACTGCGCGAGTCTCGTCGCCGTCATGAACGGCGCGGAAAGCATCTCCGACGCCAAGATCAAGGTCTACGATCAGCACAAGAAGGATCTTAGCTACCTCAAACATTTTGTCCAAAAATACCTTCCCGATAGTTACGACGACCTCTTCAAGAACGCCGAAAAAGACAACTACGTCGCCTACAGCAAGAATATCAAACGCGTCAAAGGGGGCGTCGGCGAGAAATTCGCCTTTGTCAACCAAGAGATTTTCAGCGACAACCTTCGTAAGATTCTTAAAAACACAGAAGAAAAAGTCGCCGAGGAAGATCGGCAGGCGTTCCGCGAGATGTATGACCGTCTAGAAAAGTACGACTTCCTCCCGAAGCAGAAGAACGGGGACAATCGCCTGATTCCGTACCAGCTCTACTACGTCGAACTCGCGAAGATCCTCGAGAACGCGGCAAAATATCTCCCCTTCCTCAACGCGGCGGACGACGACGGGATCACGACGAAACAGAAGATCCTCGATACCTTTACGTTCCGCGTTCCCTACTTCGTCGGGCCCCTCAAGGAAGAGGGGGACGACAAATCGAAAAACGCATGGCTTGTGCGCAAGGGAAAAGGGCGCATTCTCCCCTGGAACTTCGATAAGCTTGTCGACAAAGACGCCTGCGAAAAAGAGTTTATTAACCGAATGACGAATAGCTGCACGTACCTACCGGGGGAAAAAGTCTTACCGGAGAATTCCCTCCTCTATAGCGAATTCAAGGTTCTCAACGAGTTGAATAATCTCAAAGTGGACGGGCTCTCAATTCCAGTCGACGTCAAAACATGCCTCTATGAAGAGCTCTTCATGAAAAAGCGACGCGTCACTGTGGCGGCAATCAAAAAGTACTTGACGGCGCGTTGCCTACTCAAAGAAGGGAACGAACTCTCGGGGATCGACGACACGATCAAATCCTCCCTCAAATCATATCACGACTTTAAGAAGCTCTTGGACGCGAAGGTTCTCACGGAGACGGAAGTCGAGGAAATTATCGAACACGCCGCGTATACGGAAGATAAAAGGCGAATGCGCCAATGGCTGAAGCACAAATATGAACAACTTTCGGAGGAAGACGTCAGATATATTGCGCGACTCGACCTCAAGGGCTTCGGACGCCTGTCGCGACAGTTCCTCAACGGGATCGTGGGGAAACTTCAAAAAACGGACGACGCCGAATACACGATTATCGAGTGGATGCGCAAGACGAACATGAATCTCATGCAACTCCTTTCGGATGACTTCAACTTTGCGAAGAAGATCGAGGAGTTCCGTAGGAAATTCTACGAAGGAAAGGCGCGAACGCTCGAGGAAGAGCTTGACGACGCGTACGTCTCTAACGCAGTAAAGCGCCAGATTTACCGTACCATGGCGGTCGTCGACGAAGTCAAAAAGGCGATGAAGAGAGACCCCGAGAAGATCTTCGTGGAGATGGCGCGCGGGGGAACCCCCGATCAGAAGGGCAAGAGGACGACGAGTCGACTCGAGCAGCTCAAAGAACTGTATAAAAAGATCAAGACGGAGGACGCTCGAGAGCTCCAAGAAGAGCTGAATTCTATGCTTAGCGGAAAAGACGAGGGGCGACTTCAACAAAAGAGGCTCTACCTCTACTATTTGCAGGAGGGGAAATGCGCCTACACGGGGGATTCGATCGACCTTAAATACTTGTCGGGCGATCGCTACGATATCGACCATATCTACCCGCAGCGCTTAGTAAAGGACGACAGTCTCCTGAACAACATGGTTCTCGTCAAGAGCGAAGAAAACGGCCGTAAAAGTGACAAGTATCCGATTCCCCCGGACGTCCGAAGTAAAATGAAGGAGTTCTGGAAGCATTTGCGCGAGGTCGGGCTCATGACGGATGAAAAGTATCGCCGTCTGACGCGCACGAATGAATTCACGGAAGACGAAAAAATGGGCTTCATAAACCGTCAGCTGGTGGAGACGCGACAATCGACGAAGGTCGTCGCGAACTTGCTCAAAAAGCGGTTTCCGAATTCGGAGATCGTTTACGTCAAAGCGGGGCTTGTCTCGGAATTCCGTCAAGAGTTCGACCTTCCGAAGTCGCGATTAATCAACGACCTGCACCATGCGAAGGACGCGTACCTGAACGTCGTCGTCGGCAACGTTTACGACATGCGCTTCTCAAAGAAGTTCTTCTCCCTTGAGAAAGATAAGGAGTACAACGTGCAGGTGGGCAAGCTCTTCAAGAAGGATCATTATTACCAAGGCGAATGTTACTGGGAGCGCGATCGCGGCTTTTCCCTCGTGCGGAAAACGATGGAGAAGAACGCCGTTCATCTGACGAAGTTTACCTACCGTCGTAAAGGCGGCTTCTTTGACCAGAACCCTCTGAGGAAAAAAGCGGGGCTCGTTCCGCGAAAGAAAGATTTACCGACAGAAAAGTACGGCGGATACAATAAGGCGGCGGCGTCTTTCTATGTTCTTGCGCGCTATACGATTGGCCAAACATGCGACGTGATCTTTGCCCCGATCGAACTTCTTGACTTGCAAAAGTACCACGGAAGTGCAGAAGACACGAAAGAATGCGTCGAGGAATCGATCCGCGAAATAATCGGTAAAGAGCCTCAAGACGTCGAGCTTATGTTGAATGGGCGAATCCTAAAGATTCGAACGCTCATTTCTCTCGACGGAACGCTCATGACGCTTAACGGAAAACAAAATGGCGGTAGGCAAATAATTCTTTCTCCTCTATTGTCCCTTTGCCTAGGAAAAGACGAAGAATACGTCCAAAAGCTTGAATCGTTCATGAAAAAGCTAGAAAGCAATAAGAATCTCCTCCCTAGCAAAGAACACGACAAGATTTCTAAAGAGAAAAATCTTCTTCTCTTCGATCGTCTAGTGAATAAATTGAAGAGTTGGCCGTTCATTAATATCCCCAACAACCCCCTCGCTGAGTTACAGAAAGAATCAGCCCGAAAGAAATTTGAATCAGCGGATGAACTCGTACAAATAAAAATATTAGTGAATCTGATCCAATACATAGGAGGTAAAAAACAGTCCTGCAACTTTACGGACATTGGCGGTAAAAAAACAGTGGGATCTATATCAATGAGTAGCAAACTATCCAACTGGAAGGGAAAATATAAGGAAGTGCGCATTGTCGACAGATCGTGCGCTGGGTTATTCGAATCACAAAGTAAAAATATATTGGAGTGGTAATGGCGTGGAGAATTGTTGTGGTCTCCGAACGGAGCAAACTCGATTTCAAAATGAACTACATGGTGGTGCGAGGAACTGAGACGACTCGCCTTTTTATCGACGAGATCGCCATTTTGATCATCGAAAATCAAAACGTCTCGTTAACGGCATACCTTCTCGCGGCGTTGACTGAACGCAACGTGAAGATCCTCTTCTGCAACGGCAAGCACGCCCCGGAAATGGAACTCGCGCCCCTCTACGGCGGTTACAACACGTCGCAGAGATTGCGAGAGCAAATCGCGTGGCGCGCGGAAACGAAAGCGGGAGTGTGGCGCGCGATCGTCGGCGAGAAGATTCGCAATCAGAGCAAACTTTTGCGCGAAATCGGACGCGCGGCGGAAGCGGATCATCTCCTTGGGTATATCGACGAACTGAAAGGAGACGACGATTCGAATCGCGAAGGGCACGCCGCGAAGGTCTACTTCAACGCCCTTTTTGGCAAGGGGTTCACGCGTAGCGCGAAGATTCCGCTCAACGGCATGCTTAACTACGGTTACTCGATTCTTCTGGGCGCGGTCAGTCGCGAAATCGTCGCCAGCGGGTACGTCACGCAGCTGGGGATCCACCACCGCAACGATTCCAATCGCCATAATTTCACCTGCGATCTCATGGAGCCGATGCGTCCCTTAATCGACCGCGTCGTGAAGGATCTCCCAGCGCGCGATCTCGACCCCGAGCTCAAACAGACAATCGTCCAACTTGCAAATCTCAACGTTCGGATCAACAACGAGGAGCAAACCTTCTTGAACGCGATTCGCATTTACGTTCGGAGCGTCTTTGACGCGCTCAATCACGACGATCCCAAGTTAATCAAATTCAGCGAAAATGAGTAATAGATTTATGAGAACGATCGTATTTTTCGACCTGCCGATCAAGAATCCGACGGAGAAGCGAGAGTATCGCCGATTTCGGAAAGTTCTGATTAAGAACGGATTCGTGATGGTGCAAAAATCGGTCTATAGCAAATTGGTTCTGAACGCGACGGCGCAGAAATCCCTTGCGAACACGCTCCGCAATGAAGTTCCCGCCGTAGGAACCGTTCAGATGCTCACGATCACCGAAAAACAATACGCGGGGATCGCCTTCATCGCCGGCTCGGGGACGAGCGACGTCGTCGATTCCATGGAAAGGGTTATTTTCTTATGATTTTATGTCATCCAGAAATTGAACGCGTCTTCGATTTTTCGGGGAAGAAGATTCCGTCTTTAGTCGTCGAAAGGCCCGCGCTTTTTCGCAAGCTCGTTCTCGACATTTACGAACAGTGCGACGGAGGCGAGGGAGAGTTCGTCCTTTCCCGAGACGACGTCGTTCAGAGCATGCTTTCGAACGTCGAGTTTATCGACAATTGCGTTCATTACGACTTCTCCCCCAAGGCGTTAACGACGCGCATCCTGAAGTCTCTTGAACGCGAGGCGATGAACGAAGTCTTTCATCTCAAGACAGTCGAGCTGTTGCAAAAGATTCAAGAGTACCTCAACGAGTTGAGCTTTTCGTTCAACACGACCCTTGAATTCACGCGATGCTCGCTTCCGGGACTTCTCAAGTGCGCGGGGGTGACGATCCGCGACGACTACGAAGATCCCCTTGAAAGGCTCTTCGACTACATGGAGCTTGTTCGAGAATTCGAGAAAGATCGTATCTTCATCCTTCTAAACCTGCGGAGTTATTACGCCGACGCGGACGTCGAAGCCTTCTTAGGAGCGCTCGTCGACCATGAGTATCAGGCGTTCCTTCTCGACAATGTCGATCGCCAAAAATTACCGTACGAAGAGCGAACGACTATTGACGACGACCTCTGCGAAGTTTAAAATACAGGTATGAATAGTAGCAAACCTCAGATCCCGATCCTTTCCACGAAGCTAGTAACTTCGCGCGTTCGTTTTGACGTCCGCACGGGCTCGATTTGGGATTTGAGGGTTGTTTGAGAGTAGTGTAATTTCAGAGTAGTCCAATACCAACGCGACTTAATTAGAATTCTTGACGACTTGTTTGAGAGTAGTGTAATTTCAGAGTAGTCCAATACTATACGTTTTAGCGACGCCCTAGGGTCGTCGGTTTGAGAGTAGTGTAATTTCAGAGTAGTCCAATACCTGGAGCGGCAAAGACGCCGACGGGAATCTGTTTGAGAGTAGTGTAATTTCAGAGTAGTCCAATACCCGCGTATGTTTGAGGACTAACGCAGGCTAGTTTGAGAGTAGTGTAATTTCAGAGTAGTCCAATACCGCGCGCCTTCTTGGAATCTTGCAACGTCAGTTTGAGAGTAGTGTAATTTCAGAGTAGTCCAATACAGATATATAGTAGCTACTCGCGATAACTGGGTTTGAGAGTAGTGTAATTTCAGAGTAGTCCAATACTCTGGCGCTTGCGTCGCCATCCAGCAGTACGTTTGAGAGTAGTGTAATTTCAGAGTAGTCCAATACTACGTGGCGGCGGTTCCGCCTTGCGAGTCGGTTTGAGAGTAGTGTAATTTCAGAGTAGTCCAATACAAAACTTCAGCCCCTTCTACCTGCAAGCACGTTTGAGAGTAGTGTAATTTCAGAGTAGTCCAATACTACGTGGCGGCGGTTCC
>CAVGEG010000003.1:0-25902 GCA_963628165.1 Paratractidigestivibacter sp.
GCGATCAACGACGCGAACGTTCTTTGCCTTGGCGCGATGATCTGGGGCGACTGGATGGCGTGCGAAGCGGTCGACGTCTTCCTCTCCACGAAGCTTGGCGACGGTTTGGAAAATCTCAAGGATTTCCTTGAAGACGCCGCGAAGAAAGTCGACGCGATCGAAGGCAACTGAGATTAATCGCCGAAAATAGAGTGAGACGCGCGTTTGACGACGAGTTAAGCGCGCTTTTTTTATGCTTAAAAACGCTACTGAGCGCCTTGTTTCCAGCAACTGTGAACCCCTAGAGAAATAATGACGATTCCTTCATTTTACCCAAAAAAGGTTTAAGACGCGCGAGGGATTTCTCGATATAAGAGAAGTATGGAAGTCTGACGATACCGCCAGACGGACTGAACGCAAGACATAGCCGACGCTAGAGCGTCGACGTTTTTGCGCTTCTCGACGCGCAACGCGCGTCGTGTCAAGGATGAAAACGAGGCCGTCAATGTTTGGAAGGAACTCCTTTTACGCGATTGGCATAATCGCGGTTCTCTTTCTAGGGGGCTTGTCCCTCTGGCAGGATCGCGAGCAGCCCGAGAAGTCGTTGCACGCGAACGTCACGACGAATCCGGAGGAATCGAACGAATGCGTCGATTTTCTCTTCGATTACGACGAGGCTCTCGCGAGAGCACGCCGTGAAAATAAGCCGATTATGGTCTTTTTCATGGCGGAGAATTGTCGTTATAGTCGACAGATGCTCGCGCATGCGTTTGTCGATCCCGACGTGGAACGTTTTTCAAAATCGTTCGTTTGTTTGGAGGTCGACGTCAACGAACCCTCGAACGATCGAATTTGCGACGCGTTCGGCGTCGTTGCGACTCCGACCGTTCAGTTTGTGACTTCTTACGGCGTTCCCCTGCAACGCGTGACGAAGTTGCAAAGCGGCGCCGACCTTCTTGGACAGATGCAAATCGCTCTGACTTCTATCGCATGGCGAACCGCTCAGGAACCCGACGAAGGAACGTTCATTCGATAACGACGTCTGAAAAAGAAGAAGCGCGGACGATACCGCGCTTTCTTTGTTTCTTGCGTTTTCACCGCCCTGCGAAGAGCGTCCGAATCCACAAGCTTCTTCTCAATGCCCCGCCCGCTACGCGTCTTCAACGCCGCGAGACGGTCGACTCAGTCTATTTCTCAACGACGGCGAAAGAAACGTCGTCGAACCCCGTTTGGGAACACAGCACGAGGATCGGTTCGATCGTTCCGTAAGGGACGTCTTTATTCGCGCGTATGCGCACCGACGCCTCGCGCGTCCCTCGAGCCTTTTCTCGCTCCAATCGTTCCCGCAATTCTCCCAACGTCACCCGACGCGTTCCGTAATAGATTTCGTCAGCCCCCGCGACGTTGAGGATAATCTTGTTCTTATCGTTTTTCTCGACCGATTCTCCCGACTTTTCTTGCGGAAGGTTGAGTTCCATGGCGACTTCGCTTTGAATCATTCGACTCGACATGACGAAGAAGACGATTAGCAGGAAAGTGACGTCGATAAGAGGCGTGATATTGAAACTCAAACCCCTCTTTTTCGGCTTAACGCGCAGACGCATCGTCGGGAGTTCCTATGAGTTAATCGGGGACGTCGGCGCGCCACCCTTCAAAACGTTCGTTGTAGTATTCTAAGAATCGGTTTTCTTCAATCGCTTTGCGCGCGCCGGCGACAAGGCGTTGATAATACGTGACGTTATGGATCGTGAGAAGGATCGGACCGAGCATTTCTCCGACGGAGAAGAGATGGCGAATATACGCGCGACTGTGTTTGCACGCCGGGCACGGACAATTCTTCTCCAGCGGGCGCGGATCCCTTTCGTAACGCGCGTTGCGAAGACGCATCGGCCCGTAATCTGTAAACGCCATCGCGTTGCGTCCATTGCGCGACGGCATGACGCAGTCGAACATGTCGACGCCGCGTTTGATTCCTTCGAGAATATCCGCGGGGGTTCCGACGCCCATGAGGTAACGCGGCTTATTTTGGGGAAGGTAAGGCGCGACGGCGGAGATGCAGTCGTACATTTGCTGCGGTTCTTCGCCGACGCTGAGTCCGCCGATCGCGTAGCCGGGTAGATCGAGTTCCGCGAGAGCTTCCGCGCATTCGCAGCGCAGATCGAATTCCAAGCCTCCTTGGACAATTCCGAAGAGAGCCTGATCTTCGCGGGTGTGCGCTTTCTTGCAACGCTTCGCCCAGCGGATCGTGCGACGCATCGCGTCTTCTACAGCCGCGCGCGTATTCGGAAGCGCGATCACGTGGTCGAACGCCATCGCGATATCGGAGCCGAGCGCTTCTTGGATCGCCATCGAGCTCTCGGGGGAGAGTTCGATGCGTCGACCGTCGATATGCGATTGAAAGAGGGCGCCTTCTTCGGTGATTTTATTGAGTTTTGCGAGGGAGAATAGCTGAAATCCGCCGCTGTCGGTGAGCATCGGTTTTTTCCAGCCGCAGAATTCGTGGAGCCCGCCGAGTTCACGAATCGTTTCCGCGCCAGGACGCAACATGAGGTGATATGTGTTGCCGAGAACGATCTGGGCTCCCGTTTCTTCCAGCCGGCGCACTTCGACGCCTTTAACGGATCCGCGCGTTCCCACGGGCATGAAGGTTGGAAATTCGACGACGCCATGCGCCGTCGTGAAAGAACCGCGTCGCGCTTCCGTTTGGGCGTCCTTATTGCGGAGAGTATATTCGAAAAGCCCCATAGAAAATCCGCGTTTGAAAAGTAAAGGATAGGAAAAAGCGCGCGAAAAGTTGGAAAAAACGCGTCGCGCGCGGCAAGATATTCAATCAAAGAGCGCACATGACGACTCAATCGCCCTTGAGACGGATGTTGAAGTCGACAAGTTTGTCGCGGATCTCCTTCAAGCTCGTGACGCCGAAGTTCTTGCATTCGAGGAGTTCGTCGGCAGACTTGGAGACGAGTTCTCCGAGGGTGCTGATGTTCAAACGATTCATGCACTTTCGAGCGCGAACGGAAAGGTTGAGATCGCCGACCGGACGGCTGAGAACGTTCTGTTGCTCGGGGGAAAGTTGAGCGACTTCAGGAGTTTCGACGCGTTGCTTATCCTGTGAGAACATGCCGAGGCGAAGATCGCGTTCGGCGAGCTTTTTCTTGATTTCTTCGAGGCTCGTTTCGCCGAAGTTCTTACTCGAGAGGAGTTCCTGTTCGGTGAGCTTGCAGAGTTCGCGAATGGTGGTGACGCCCATCTGAGCGAGGCAATTGCGGCTTCGAACGGAGAGATCGATTTCAGTGACCGGCTGGTTGAGCTTGAGACTGAGTTCGCGCTGACGGTACTGCTCCTTCTCGTCGACATGCATATTGTCGGTGCCCTTGACGTCTTTGAGGAAGAGAGCGGCGCGCGCGTTTGTCGGATCCGCGTCGAGGATGCGCTGATAGCACTGCTGAGCCTTGGCGTATTCCTCGCGATCTTCGTAAAGGATACCGAGATTCATAAGGGTGCCGACGTTCGTTGGGAAGCGGCTGACGGCGCGTTCATACTTTTCGCGCGCTTCTTCGTCGTTGCCGCGACGTTCGTTTTCGAGCGCAAGGCCGAAGAGAGCGCCGGGGTGGTTCGGGTCGACGGCTTCCGCGCGTTCATAGAGGGCGATCGCTTCCTGGGGGTTGCCGCCGATCGCGCTGACTGTGGCGCCGCGCTGGTAGAGGTATTCCGCGGTCTGTTCGACGGCGCCCGAGAGGGAATCGAGCTCTTTGAGGCTTTCGGTGAGCTTATCGGCTTCGCGATAGACTTCCGCGCGACCCAAGATGCAGTCGTCCGCGTTATAACCGGCGGTTTGCGCGGTGTTGTACGCGGCGATCGCTTCGTCGTATTCATGACGAACGAAATGCAACTTCGCAAAATAATACTGCGCGAGCGCGCCGCCGTCTCCCTTCTTGAGAGACTCTTGCGCGTCGTCGTATCGACCGATGAGGAATAAGCACACGCCTAGTTTGACGCGAACCGCGGGACTGAGCTCGCCGTCCGTTTTCCCCTTGAGTTCGTCGACGGCGTCCTTGAGCTCGTCAAACTTTTTAGAGTCACGACTGATGCTTCCGCGCAACTGTTCGATTTCCCGAGGCCCGAACGCAGTTCCAGTCAGAACGAGTTGCCTTACGTCAAAGTCAGCGTTGATCATCGTCACGAATCTTTCCTCCTACCGAGTAAAACGCTCTTTAAGTCACTACTAATATTGACTAAGAGAATTCGCGTAAATATAAAAAACGCGTTGATACGCGTCTTATTGGCGTCTATTCCTGATTACTGAACAGAATAACTAGTCGATTTTACCCTTTTATTATAATTTTTCAATAGGATGAGCCGGTAGATAGAGAAAATATAATCAATATTTCGGGCTTCAGGTGGAAAAATAAAAAAAGGGAAACACATGAACGTTTCCCTTGGCTTCTAACGACTCCGTCGTTGCGCGTCATTGACGTTCGAACGACATTAAGAGGCGCAGGATGTAGAAGAAGAGCATGACGACGGAAGTGAAGAGGTTGATCGCGTAAAGGACTTCGAGTCCCTCTTGGGCGTTGCGCATAATTTGCGACGTCTCGTAGAGGATGTAGAGGCACGCGAGAGCGACCATTGCGGCGCTGAACCACACTCCAAGGGAGAACCCGAAGAGGATCGCGACCAGGATGACAATGAAGGAGCCGATCGAGCCGAAGAGGATCGCGGCGCGTAAGAACGAGAAGTCCGCGCGCGTCATAAATACGGCTGCCGACAGCGCTAAGAAGAGGGAGAAGGTGAGAGCAACCGCCGACCAAACGACGCTGGCGTCGAAGAACCACGCGGCCATCGCGAGGATCGGCAATGTTATGATCGTCTCAAAGACGACGTAATAGCCAAGGACGGCGTATTGACCGGCGCGATTCGGGAACGCCTTGAGGATCGCGTTGCCAATGAAAGGCCCGGCAAAGCACAGCGCGAGGATAATCAGACTTGTCGCCTTTGCGCTCGACGCAAAGAACGCGAGGATCGGTTCGATCCCGACAGTCGTGAAAATAAGCGCTACGAGCAACGCATATGCGCACACAGCTCCCGCAAGGTTCATGTAGATACGCGAAACGATCGCGCTCCTCGAACTTGAAGCGGTTGAAATGTTGCTTGCGTAGGGATTGTTGTAATTGTTCATTGAATTCTCCGTGGCGACATATACTAACGCAGATAGAAACGGTCAACGCGCGTTTCCATCCGCACGACTAATTATATAGTATGCAACAACGCCCTTTTTGGCTATAGTATGGGCGTCAAAAAGGGCGTTTTTTATTCTTTTTTCACAAAATCTTTAGCAAAAGGGATCAGAGACCCGTTTTTTCTTCGATTTCATCGATCAATTGAATGCGGCGGAGGTGACGTTCGCCATCGAAAGGGGTGGCAAACCAGGTTCGAACTAACGCTTCCATCGTCGCCTGAGTCAAGAGGTCGCCGGAAAAACACAGGACGTTGGCGTTGTTATGACGCCGTGAAAGTTCCGCCGTGATCTCGTTGTAACAGAGCGTCGCGCGAACTCCCTTAAACTTGTTCGCCGTGACGCACATTCCGATACCCGTTCCGCAAATGAGAACGCCGCGATCCGCGCGACCTTGCGAAACCGCTTCAGCCACCGCCGCGGCAATATCCGGATAGTCGACGCATTGTCCCTTCGCGACTTGTGGATGCGGAGCCTTGTCGAGACTGTAGCGAATTTCCATTATGCGCGACGGGCCCGTCTGGGGCTCAGAGCCGACGCAAGCGTTTTCAATCAGCGCCGCGCCGGGTTGAAGCTTTTCGATCGGGTCGAGGCCGCCGTAGTGATTCGGGAGAAAAAGATTTCGCGTTAGTAGCTTCGCAAATTCTGCTCCGTGATGATCGCTTCCGATGGCAATATTCATTTTTCCGTTCCTCGTTAAGGTCCCTTTATCGCGAAACGCAAGTTAGCGACACTGTCTCTCGAACGCGCTTTGGCGTGTCTAAACCTTTTTATGGTACAAGAGACGCCGCCTCTGTCAATGGGTTATTCTCCACGGATTCGTCATCTTGCGTTGAATCCGCCGTTGACCGCGATCGTTTGCGCGTTGACGAAAGACGCGTCGGCGTCGAGAAGAAATCGCGCGACTTTCGCGATTTCGTCCGCGCGCCCCCAGCGCCCCAGGAGCGATTGCGCGACGGCGCGCGCCGTCGCCTTCTCCGACGCTTGCGCTCCCCACGTCGTTTGGATCCACCCCGGCGCGACGCTGTTTACGCGCACTTCCGGCGCAAGATCGTGCGCAAGGGAACGCGCGAAGGACGCGAGCGCTCCCTTGCACGTCGCGTAGATTTGGCCGCTTTCCCCCGCGAGTCCGCGTTCGGCTCCGTCCCAACTGAAAAAGAGGACGCATGGAGCGGAGTTTATCGATCGCGGAGAGGCTTCGCGGCAGTAGTTGCGCATGGCGTCGCCGAGAGGGCGCGCGAGGGCGATATGCGCGGCGACGTCGACCTTCCACGCGAGCGCGAGACGCGCGTTGAAGTCGAGCGATTTGCTCTCTGGGGTCATGAGGTCGGCTCCCGCCGCGCAGACGAGAGAATCGAGGCGCGGGACGTTGACGCCCTGATCGTCGCGCAGGATTGAGAGGATTTGGTCGGCAAGCTCTTGAGGCTTGCCGTCGAGCGCGAGGTCGGCTTCGAAGACTTTAGCGTTTTGAAACGCGCGGCTTTTGCGGTCGGCGGCGAGTCGATCGCGTAGCGCGTCGGCTCCGCGTCGCGCGACTAGGTACAGCCGCGCGTCTTCGCGGCGCCACGTCTCAAGAAGCGCGCGACCGATCCCGCCCGACGCGCCCGTCATGACGACGATCTTTTCGGCGACTTGCGACGCGGCGTTCTTCATGGGAGCGGCCTTTCTGTTTCTGGAACGGGTTGACGCATCGCTGCGATTTCGAGCCGTTTCTTCTTTACGTCGTTAAGGAAGAACAGGACGGTCACGACGCAAGAGACGGCGTCGGAGAAGGGGAAGGCGAACCATACGCCGGTGAGTCCGCGTCCAAAAAGCCGTTGCATGAACCACGTCGCGATGTAAAGGGTGGGGAACAAGACGAAGAGCTGGCGTAGGAGCGAGGTCATCAACGCGAGGATCGGACGCCCCTGCGCTTGGAAATAACCGCAGATGAGAATGTTGATCGCGACGAGCGGGAGAACGAGCATGACGGACCGCAGGGCGAAGACGCCGAGCGCTTGCTTTTCCAAAAATCCGCCTTCCTCTGCGTTCAGGAAGAAGTTGATGAACCACTCCGGTCTCCACATGACGAGCGCCCAGGAGAGAACGCTTAGGATAAGGGCGTAAAAGATCGCGGTCGTGATCGTTTCGAGGGTGCGATCGGGGCGTTTTGCGCCAGAATTGTACCCGATGATCGGCTGCACCCCTTGCCCGAGACCGAGGAACGGCATAAGGAACATGTTGATAATCGCGATCGCCGCGCCCATGATCCCGATCGCGAAGTTCCCTCCGTCGAAGTCGAACCCCATCGTTTCTCCGTAGAGGCGTCCGTATTTCCCCATCAAATTATTCGACGCCGTTTGGAGAATCGCGGAGCACGCCTGCGTCGCAAAGGGGACGGCTCCCGTGATTGCGATGAGCTTGGCGAGGGGCCAGTTGAATCGGAAATATTTCCATCGCCATTTCAGTGTCGTTCTCCCGGAAAGGTAGAGCCACCCGACCCACGCGGCGGCGACGGCGCAGGCCAAGACGTTTGCGAGCCCCGCGCCCCAGATTCCGGTGCGCAGGACGAAGAGGAAGACGTAGTCGAGGAGGGCGTTCGTGAGCGCGGAGATGAGCATCGTAATCATCGCGATCCGCGGTTTTCCCTCCGCGCGAATGAAGTTGTTCACGCCGAAGGCGATATGTTGAGTGAGAACGCCCCAGAGGACGACGGAGAGGTACGATTTCGCCAACGGCAGAACCGTTTTCGACGCGCCTATGAAGACGAGGATCGGCTCCATGAAGATCTGTCCGAAGGCGATGAAGACCGCCGACGTTGCGACGGAGAGGAAGAGCGCCTGTCCGAGGGCTTCTTCCGCCTTATCGAGTTTATGCTCTCCGAGTCGAATTGAAATGAGGATCGTCGTTCCCACGCCGATCGTCATGGCGACGGCGAGAAAGACGAGGATGATCGGAAAGGAAACGGTGACGGCGGCGACGCCGTCGGTTCCGAAACGTTGAGCGACGAAGATACGCGCGACGAGGTTATAGGACGCCGTAACCAGAGACGCGACGATCGCGGGGGTGGAAAACTCCAGGAGGAGTTTGGGGATAGAGCGAGTTTCGAAAAATTCGGGCGACTGTGGTTCCGGCATGGCGAGGCTTTTGAAAGGTTGGCGCGCGTCCGACGGGACGGCGTGAATTTTCCCCCTATTATATTCCTTGCGGCGAAGTCGGAAAGGACAGGGGGACGCGCGCAAAAAAAGAGGACGCTTCGCGCGAGGCGAAACGTCCTTTGCGTGATATTAGCGTCAATTCTCAGAAGAGTTTGACGTAGTTGGGGAGTTCGCCGACGAGGGGACGGAGGTATTCGACGCACGCGTCGGTAACGAAGAGTTTGTCGGCGTCGACGTATTCGAGAGGCATCGGTTTCGCTTCGACAGCGACGGCGTCAAGGGGCGCGGTCTTGTATTCGATCTTGTAAGGATTGTTGGAGACGCGATCCATGACGACCATGACGCCGCTCTTTCCTTCGAGGGCGAGTTCGACCGCGCGACGACCGCAGTTCCAGGCTTCTTGAACGTCGAGCGCAGTGGTGCGATCCGCGCCGCACATCGGAAGGGATTCCGTGACTTGGAATTCGCCGCGGCACGCGCCGCCGTCCGCCTTCTTGAGGTTCTTGCTCAGCATCTGGTGCAACGCGACCGCGACGCTCGTGCCTGCCATCGCGCCGAGTTCCTGGTTGCCGAATTTGTCGACCGTCTTTTCTTTCTTGATTTCCTTGCCGTACGCGTCAAGGGAGCTGACGACGACGCCGTTCTTATCGCGAATACCTTCGCCGCAGACGACGCTGACGAACCCGTGCGTGTCGAGAACTTTTTGCGCGCGCGCGATGAAGCGATCGAAATCGAAGGGGATTTCAGGGACGAGGATGATGTGAGGAGCGTCCTCGGGATCTTTCTTGGCGAGAGCCGCCGCGGCGGGGAGCCAGCCTGCGTCGCGACCGATCGTCTGGAAGACGACGAACTGGTCGACCTTCTTCATATCGCGCGCGAGAACGCCCGCTTGCTTAACGGAGAGGGCGACGTAACGCGCCGCGGAGCCGAAGCCGGGGGTGTGATCCGTTGCGAAGAGGTCGTTGTCGACCGTCTTCGGAACGCCGAGACCGCGAAGTTCGTAGCCCTGCGCTTTGCAGTACTTTTCGACGCGGCAGATCGTATCCATCGTGTCGTTTCCGCCCGCGAGGAAGTAATAACGGATGTTATACTTCTTGAGCTGTTCGAGAATGACGGGGAAATCGGCTTCTTGAACCTTGTGACGGCAGCTTCCGAGCGCGCTACCCGGCGTCGATTTCAAGCCTTCGACGACCGAGGGGTCGATCGTGCTGAAATCGATGAGTTTATCCTGCATGAAGCCTTCGACGCCGTATTGCATACCGAAGACTTTGTCGATTTTCGAATCGGCGTACTTCTGACCGAGCTCGAAGCAACCTTGAACGACGCCGCAGAGGCTCGAGTTAATAACGCTGGTGGGTCCGCCGCTTTGACCGACGATGGCGTTGCCTTGTAACATTGTTAAACTCCTAATATCTATTTTGACATGCAGCGCGAAAGGGCGCTCGATTTATTCTAACGTAACGCGGAACTTGCGCGAGTCGGGGGATTAGAGACTCCCCGTCCAGCGCAAGAGTTGACCGAAGAACTGAGCGTAATCGCTCCCGACTTCGACGAAGAGGCCTTCGCCGAGCTTTGCGGGGAGTTCCTGGAAGACGCGAGGAACGCCCCAGTCGACCATTCCGCCGATCCAGTGGGGAGCGACGTCGGAGGCGAACGCCGCGACGCGACCTTCTCCGGCGGAGTCGACGACGAGGAAGGGGAAAGATTCGAGAAGTTTGACGGCGACGTCGGACGAGTCGAGGGGCGCGCCGAGTTTGCCAACGGGACGGATCCACGTCGTTTCAGTCCTGATCCCTTCGAGGAGGACTTGCGCGCCTTCTTTCGCTTCGAACGCGTTAAAGCCGCCGACGCCAGGGGCGGTCGACCATGGAAGACCGTCGACGATCGGATGCGACTCCACGACGGGACGCAACAGGACGGGTGAGGAATAGTTTCGTCGATCGTCGGAGGACGCCATGACGACGGGAAGGATTTCCGCGAGGGGCGTGTTATGATATTCTCCGAGGCGACCGTAGTAGCTTTCCCAACCGCCGAGCATAAGGAGTCCCGACCCGTTCTTGACGGCGTCGACGATATGCTCGAGCTGTCCCGGCTTGAAGGACGCGACGGCATAATCGCTCAGGACGTAGAGCGCGTAACGCTTGGAGACGAAATCGTCGCTTGGGGCGACGCCGGAGTCGACGCGATCGAAGTCGATTCCCTTATTGGTCATGACGCCGCAGAGATAGGCGGCGGCGCGAGTCGCGTCGTCGTCGCCTAGATAGCAAACTTTGTTGAGAAGTTCCATGATCGATTCTCCTGGGTGTTCGTTAGGGGGACGGGATCAGGCGAGGCCTTGCGCGGCTTTCGCGAAGAGTTCTTTGCAACGCGCGGGGACGAAGATGTCGAATTCGCATTCGCGGATGAATTCTTCAACGCCGTTTTCGCGCTGAATCTTGATGGTGAGGTCGATCTGCTTCTGACTCTTGTACTGAAGGATGCCGTTGATTTTCTTTTCGAAGAGATCCTCAGAGACGCGCACGCGCAGTTGGGGAGGCGTCGTGAAGTTGCTGTAGGTGGCGTATTCGTAGATGGCGGGGATTTCAGGAATCGGTTCGCCGAGTTCGGGCCAGATGGAGCCCTGAGCGTGGAAGACACTCATCATCGCCTCGGAGTTGGTGAACTTGTGGTCGGGATGGATGTCGGCGATGGAGGGGACGAAGAGTCGTGTGGGGCGCGTCTTGCGCATGAGCCAGACGAGGGAGTTGGTGACGCCCGCGCCGCCGGCGATCGCGGGGCCTTCGCCGGGCGCTCCGGTCGCGTAACGACGACCAGCTTGGAGGTTGAGGGATCCGTCGTCGTGTTTGAGGAAGAAGAGGTTTTCATTGGGGAGACCGAGAGAGCCGAAGGAGTTGGAGCACTCTTCGCGGCGGACGTCGACGATCGTTTCCCGTTCTTCGGGGGTGCAATATCCCATTTTGCCGTTGGTGACGACGCCCACGAAAGTTTTGATTCCGCAGAAGAGGGAGGCGATAAAAGTGAGACCGCAACCGCAGATGATATCGTCGTCATGAGGTGAAAGGAAGAGCCAGCGCTCTTCGTCGTCCTTCCAGTTGGTGAAGACGTCGCCGGGGTTTGAGGAGGTCAGCAGACCGTTTTCGCTACGACGATCGAATAAAACAGTAGAGCCCATAGTAATTCTCCTGCGCGATATTCGCGCCCAAATACGTATGACGAATCAATAGCTAATAGGGCCCTGCGCGAAAGCGCGAGGGGGAGACGAGCGCGAGGCGGCAAGACCGCGCGCCCGTAAGTTAGCTGCAGCTAACAATTTGTTAGTTTTCTCTAACATCGGCGTGCAGAAAACGTCCCTGCCAAGCGTCGCAAGGCAGGGGCTAGTCCTTATCGTCGTGTCTTCTTAGATTCAACCCTCGAATTCGTTGCCGATCTTACGCGCGCGTTCCGGTTTGTCGAGATTCACGCCAAGCGCGACGCCCGTTTGCACGAGGAGGTTCCAACCCGCAACGAGCTGGAAGTAGGGGCCGAAACCGCAAACCTTCGGAAGCCTAATCGTCGGGAAGATCGTGTCTTCAGAAGAGATCGCGATCACGTTCACGCCCGCGCGACCTTCAATGAGTTCCTTAATCTTCGCGCATTCGCTCGGGAACGGTTCGATAAGAACGCACGTTTCACCCTTGCGCATGACTTCTTCGACGCCGTGAAGGAGATAGGTGCCTTCGAGGTAATCGCTCTTTTTACGCGTAATTTCGTTCGTTTTAAGGGTGAGTTCTTCGGCGGCGCCGTTGTTGCGACCGGCGAAGTAGAGTTGGGGAGCGTCCGCGAGAGCTTTGACGATGGAAGGATCGAGTTCCGTTTCCATGATCTGCTTCATCGCTTCCGCGGCTTCCTTCGCCTTGCAAGCGCAGGAGGAGCAACCGACGAGATTGCTGATGATCGCTTTGTAAACGAGGGCTTGTTCGACGACGCTCTTCGTCGCGGCGACCGCGGTTTCCGCCCCGCAGGAAAGGAGGATCGTTTCTTCCGTCACGTCGAAGATCTTCGTGCCGGCGTTCGCGGTGATTCCGACGAGGCGCTTGTGACCCGCGTCTTTGAGGTTCTTCAGAAGGGCGATGATTTCTTTCGTCTGACCGCTGTTCGACGCGCCGCAAACGACCCAGTTTGTCAGGTCGTATTCCGCCGCTTGGAAGCTACCTTCCGTCGCCGCGGAGATCGCAAGTCCGCGACGCATCACTTCGTTGATGAAGCTCTTCGCCGGGAAAATACGGCTGGAACCTTCGCCCGTAAGGAAGATGCGACCGGTCTGACGAACCATATCCACGATCGGCTTAACTTGCGCGAAGTCGAAATTCGCGACGACTTCGGTCGTTTCAAGCATTTCCTTAACAAGAGCGAAATTCTTATACTTGGAATCGGTCAAATTCATTCTATCTCAAACTCCCGCGCGTCGAAAACGCGCCATAAGTTACACGGCGAGAACGTGACGGAACGCGCAAGCGCGCCGCCTTCTTGCGTTCTGTATACGTAAGGACTACGCTTATCATAACTAAGCGGCAACTTATTTTCAATAGGTTCCCTTTTTTTTTACTTTTTCAAGGAATATACTTTCTCATTATCGTACAAAAAAGCGAAGGAAGAAAAGACCCTTTTGTCTTTATCTTTCTTTTATAGTTTATCCATTTTTCTTAATTTTTTTCGTTTAAAACTTTAGAGAAATTTTTAAATTTTTTCAAAAAAATCAAAATTTCGTCTTTACGCCACGCCTCGTCATTGTCAATACTGCGCAAACAAACCCTGATGGATTGGGGCGTAAGCGAGCGTTATGGAGACGCTCGAGATTGGGCGCGGCGCGCGGAATCGTCGCGCGTCACAGCAAAGGATTGTGCGTCATGGGACGAAAGAACGTTACGAACTGGACAAAAACGCAGGGCAAGTTAGCGAAAATTTCCGGAAAAACTCGGCGTCGCGAAGCGTTTCGTCGAGGAATTCGCCTTCTTTTCGCGACGGGAGCGATCGCGTTCGCATTGGCCGCGACTCCGACGAACGCGCAGACGTCCGACTCCCAGCTGACGATCGACGCCAACAAGAAAGCGTCGATGATCTACGACAACGTCACCTCGGTCGTCTTCGAAGGCGCGTATTCTCTCACCCTCATCAACGGGCAGACGCTTCGCCCCGTCTTTCTCTCGCGCGAATCGGGCGCCAAGTTAATCCTAGGGGATACGGTGAAAGAGCAGACCTGGACGATTTCTGGAAACAGCCCCTCCTGGAACGGCGAACTCATGCTGTTGGAAGGACATACGCTCAGCGTTGCGACCGGTTCCGCCAGTCCTTTGGGCGCGTATTCGGAGACGAACGCGAGCTCTTTTGCGACGACGTCCCTCTATTCGGGAGCGACGCTGGATCTGGCGACGATCAAAGCCGCGGACGGTTCGTCATTGGCGAGCGAAACGAAGATCGGTCGCTTAACGACGGCGAGTAGTTCGTCGTCGAAATCGAGCGCGGACGCCGTCGTCTCGGTTGGAAAAGGACGCAACCTTGTCGTCGAAAACGGTATTGAAGTTGATTCGAATGTTGGGCTCACGAAGAAGGGCGAAGGAACGATGACGGTTCTCGCCAACGGTTCCGCGATTATCGACGGGGTCGAAGGGGGCGGATATACGCCGATCGAACTTGGCAGACTCAACGTCAATGAAGGAACGTTTCGCGTTGCTGGCGGAACCGCGAAGGTAAGCTCTGTCGGAATGAAGGTCGACAGCGTCGTTTTAGGAAAAAATAGCGTTTTAGACATTTACAACGTCGGCTCGATCGAACTCGGGGGAACGTCCGGGGACGTCGTTTTCGACGCGCAAGACGGTTCGACGGTCAAGCTTTACGTTGGCGCGGAAGGCTCGACGAGCTACGACGCGAAGGTTTTCAACACCTACATGCAACTCGGCAAGACGACTCTGGACGTCGTTTCGGAGATTCCGGGCGCGTCCGCTCCGGGAACCCTCGTCGCGTTCTCGGCGAAAAACGTCGGTCAAGTCTCTTATGACGCGGACGCCATTACGGTCAAGGACAATATCCTCGGCAAGAATTACGTCGTCGACAAATCGACGTCGACCGCGGAAGAGGTCGTTTTGAAGCTCGTCGATTCGGAGAAGTTCGATCGCGCGCACCTCGACGGAAACGCGTCGTCGATCGCTAAATCGATCGATCGTCTCATCGCTTCTGGCAAGTATACCGACAACGAGTATAAGATCCTCGCCGATATGGAAAGCAATATCGCGAATATCGACTACAACTACCTCGGCGGCGAGACGTACGCGTCGGCGGTCGGCTTCCACTATATGAATTCGTTGATGGCGCAGCAGGCTCTCTTCTCCCAGTTGCGCAACAACTCCCTTGTCGCATACACCGAGACGGGCGCATCCGCCGTGTCGCCGATGGATTACGACGCGGGGCGCGTCAACACGCAGCAGAGCTATCCCGTGACATACGGGGGCGCCGCGCGGGGTAATTTCGATCAGGGTCCCCTTTACTACAACACGGACACGAATTCTTACGCGCCCGGCGTCGTTCCGACTCAACAGCAGTACATGCAACAGCAACAGTACATGCAGGGAACGCAGCCTTCGGCGACGGGGGTTCAGTACATGAACGGGATCTACAACGGGGAAACGATCGGCGGTTACGGCGCGGCGGATAGTTACGGCGCGTGGACTGGTCGACGTCAATATTCGACGCTTCGCGGTCAGGCGGCGCAGTACGGCGATCCGGGAACGTTGATCTATTCGGCGTGGGCGCAGGTTTACGGCTCCGGAATGCAAGCGAAGAAGCATAAGCAGTACTTAGGTTACGACGGAAATCAAGGCGGCGTCTTCACGGGGCTCGATCTCTTCGGTTCGTGCGACTGTCGTTTCGGCGCGTACTTTGGCTACGAACGCGACGACTTCAAGGGGAGCGATTACCTTGGGGAACTGAAGCAGGATTCGTATCAGGGCGGTTTGTACCACCAGTTTGGAGACGAGAACGTTTACACGATCGCGACGATTCACGGGGGATACGAGAAGACGGACACGACGCGTTGGTCGAAGTATCTTGCGCAGACGCAAACGGTTAAGGCGCGTTACAACGGTTATTTTGCGGGCGCGACGCTCGAGCGTGGAATCAATTTGAAGGCGAGCCCCTTCACCTTCTCGCCTTATGCGCAACTCGACTACAACTACTATCTGCGCGATAAGTTTACGGAAAAGGGGGGCGACTGGGCGTACGCGTTGAACGTCGGGCGTTCCGATTATCACAGCTTGAGAGGTCAGATTGGCGCGCGAATCGTTCTCGACATGTATCCCGGTTCGCAGCAGTTTAGGATCATCGCTAACGGCGCGTACATTCACGAATTTTTGGACGCGGTCTACGGTCAGACGAGCGCGAAGTTCGTCGGGCTTTCGACGTCGACGGGATTCAGTATTTACGGAAATAGTTTAGGGCGCGATTGGGCCCTCGTAGGACTCGGGGCGGAGTGGGTTCCCATTCCGGCGTTGAATCTTTTCGTCAAAGGGGATTACATCGTCAACAAGTTCGTGGATAATCCCGGCGGCTCCGCAGGTTTAAAGTATCGCTGGTAAAGACGATACGAGGACGCGGAAAAGATACGAAAAACAACACTTTTAGTATAATTGGCTAAAATACCTATGTCTTCATTCCTTGAATTTGATTATTCTATCGTGAGAGCTTGCTTGAAGAACGAACGTTATTCGTGGGAAGATTTTGTCGATCGTTTCATGGATTTGACGCTTCACGTGATCGAGCATACCGCGTCGCGCCGCGGTAAGACGATCGACGAGACGGAGAAGATTGAGTTGTGCGAGGCGATCTTTCGCGCGTACCGTTACAACAACTATCAACTTCTTCGAGAATTTTCCTTCAATAGTTCAGCATCGGCGTATTTAACGGTGGTGGCGCGTCGGATCGCGTGCGCGTTACTGGGGTGATATGCGCCCCTTGCATTTCCTTAACGTTGTGTTACAATACGGGGCCATAATTGTGAGTATGTTAAGGCGAGGGAAGCGCGTTAGAGTCGACGTGTAGAACTCGGGGCGGAACGCGCGGCCCCGCGTCATAGGCGAAGATTTGCGAGGTTATTATGCTTAATCCTGAAGACTTGAAGGAAACAGCCGTTACGTACGACGACGTCTTGCTCGTTCCGCAATATAGCGAGGTCGTCCCTTCCTCCGTAAGTTTGGAAACGCGCTTGACCAAGCGGATCACGCTCAACATTCCTCTCATGAGCGCGCCGATGGACACCGTGACGGAAGCGAAAATGGCGATCGCTTTGGCGCGCGAAGGGGGCGTCGGCGTCATTCACAAGAATCTCAAGCCTGAGGAACAAGCGCGTCAGGTGCAGTTGGTAAAACGTTCCTCCAACGGCGTAATTGAAAATCCGGTGACGGTCACGCGCGACGTGAAGATTCGCGAAGTGCGCGAGCTCATGGACGCAAACAACATCAGCGGTATTCCGGTCGTCGAAGAAGACGGCACCCTCGAAGGGATCGTGACGCGTCGCGACTTGCGCTTTGTCGACAAATCGCAGGAAGACGACCCCGTCGCGAGCGTGATGACGTGGGAAGGACTCGTACGTCGTAGCGGGGAGATGGACTTGCAACGCGCGGAACGCGTTTTGCGTCAGAGCAAGGTAGAGAAGCTCCTCCTCGTCGACGATCAGGAGAAACTCACCGGTCTCGTGACGATTCGCGACGTCGATTTGTACTACCGTTATCCTTCCGCGTGTCGCGACTCGAAGGGGCGATTGCGCGTCGGCGCGTCCGTCGGCGTGCGCGATTTCGATCGCATTGAAAAGCTGATTGAAGAGCACGTCGACTTCATCATCGTCGACAGCGCTCACGGTCATTCGAAAAACGTTCTCGACACGGTGTCGGAGATTAAGAAACGCTGGGACGTCGACGTCATCGCGGGCAACGTGGCGACGTACGACGGCGCGAAAGCGTTGATCGACGCGGGAGCCGACGCGGTTAAGGTCGGTATTGGTCCCGGTTCGATTTGCACGACGCGCGTCGTTTCCGGCGTCGGTATGCCGCAGTTGACCGCGATTAGCGAAGGGGTTCGCGCGGCGGAGCCGTCCGGAGTTCCGGTCATCGCCGACGGCGGCATTCGCTTCTCGGGAGACGTCGTCAAAGCGCTCGGCGCGGGCGCGAGCGTCGTCATGTTGGGAAGTTTGTTCGCGGGTTGCGACGAAGCGCCGGGCGAACTCGTCTTCTCGCAAGGACGCGCCTTCAAGGCGTATCGCGGCATGGGCTCTTTGGGCGCCATGAAGCGCGGTTCGAGCGATCGTTACTTTCAGAAAGACAAACCCGCGGACAAGCTCGTACCCGAAGGCGTGGAAGGACGCGTTCCTTACAAGGGCGCGGTCGGACCTTACGTCTACCAGTTGGTCGGCGGTATTCGTTCGGGCATGGGATATTGCGGCGCGGCGACGGTCGACATTCTTCGTCGCACGGCGAAGTTCGCGCGCATTTCCTCCGCGACGCTACGCGAGAATCATCCGCACGACATCGCGATCACGAGCGAAGCGCCGAACTATTCCCCAAGTTGCGAATTTGGCGCTTGACGCGAACTTCAAATTTGATTAATTAATAAAGGCTATTCGAAATCGATCTGCGAACGCTCGCGATCGCAGGTCGGCGCCCTTTCATGGACGAAAGGTCGCGTTCATCCTTCAGCAGGAGGCTTTTTCATGATTACTCGTCGTCTCAACGCGCGCGCGCGAAGCATTTCGCGGCTCGTCGTTTTCACCCTATGCGCGGCGCTTCCCGCGACGGGGGCTTTCGCGCAGCAGAACGCCCCGAACGGCGCGCAATTCCGCGACGCGCGTCTCTTCAGCATTCTTGCGGACGACGATTCGCCGCAGGCTCGACAGAAGGTTCAAGGCCCCGTGAAGCCTGCCGTTTCTAGCGAAAGAAAAGGGGACGATTCCTCTAAAATTCGTCAAGTCTCCGCCGCTACTCCCGCCGCTAGGCCCGTCGTCGCGACGCCTCTTCCTTCGAAGAAAAGAACCGCGCGATCGAACGTCGCTCAGACTCAATACGCCGAGGCCGCGACCGAAGAAGCGACCGCTCAAGGAATCGGCGTCGTCGACATGGACGGTCCGTTCCAGGACGTCTGCCCCGATCCTCGCGAAATCTCGTCTATTCTCGACGTTCCCTACAAAGTGATAATCCCCGCGGACAACGTTCCTCAAAGTTGCCCGCTCCCCGACGAACCCTTCGCCCGCAAGGCCCCCACGCCGATCACCTTCACGTGGAAAGCCTCTTCCCTCTGCTACAAGCCCCTCTATTTCGAGGACGTGCAGCTGGAACGTTACGGACACTACTGCAATCCTTATCTGCAACCGTTCCTTTCCCGCGCGCGATTCCTCATCACCGTTCCCTTCTTGCCCTATCTCATGGGCGTCGATCCGCCTAATCAGTGCGTTTACGACCTCGGATACTACCGTCCCGGAAACTGCGCTCCGAGCATGCTCGAACCGATTCCGATTTCGTTGCGCGGCGGACTCTTGCAAGCGGGAGCCGTCGTCGGTCTAGCCGCCGTCATTCCATGATTGGGCGCCTGGATCTGCTGAATACTACCTAACGCTTTTTCTATAAGCGTCAAAAAACGCCTCGCGAGATTTGCGTCTTGCGAGGCGTTTTTTATTTTCTTGTCGGAAAGAACGCGCGCGGAGAGGGGAGAGGGATCAGAAGATCGGACGGCGATCGCGGCGGCGATACTCCGCAAGGTCGTAGAGCCACGCTTCGGCGATGAAAGGGAGATTCGCGTTTTTGTCAATCTGTTCGAGCGCTTCAAGGGTGCGTTCTTCACACGCGAGGACGTATTCCGGGCTGAATTCCCGCGCGTTGAGCGCGCGTTGCACGAAGGGACGCGCCGTCGCGAACCCCGGTTCAGAGCCGAAACGCGCCCCGTCCGCGACGAGTTCGCGATACATCGTCCGGAAATAGACGAGCGCCGCTCGCAGAATATTCTGCAATTTAGGACGACGAATCGACGCCTCTTTGGAGCCCGCGTCGACGTATTCGCAGACCTTCGCCGCGAGCTGAACCGCGTTGAAGGGGGTGCGCGAGAGTTCGGTAAGGAGCGTGTGCTGGAACTGCGAGAAATCGGAGTTGAGCGCGCGGTACGCTTCCGTCAAGGAGCCGCCGGAGTTGCGCGCGATCGCTTCCGCCTCTTCGGGGGTGCCGACCATCTCTTGCGTGAGGAGAACGTCGGCGACGTTGCCGCTTGTCAGGGGAGGGAAGCGGAAGATCTGGCATCGCGAGCGGATCGTCGGGAGCTGTTTCGTCGCGCTCGTCCCGATGAGGATGACGATCGTGTTCTTCGGGGGTTCTTCGAGGGTTTTGAGGAGCGCGTTCGCCCCTTCGGCGTTGAGATAATCGGCGTCGTCGAGGATCGCGACGCGGCGTCCCCCGAGGAAGGTCGTGCGCCTTAATTCCGCGCAGAAACCCGACTGCATGCGCGCTTCGCGTTCCCCGATGAGGAGTTCGATCGGGATGAAGGAGCGTTCTGCGGGTTTGCAGACGTAGAGGAAGTCGGGGTGCGTGGGCATGACGACGTCGGACGCCGCGACGTTGAAGTCGAACTGCTTGCATGCGTCGCATTCTCCGCACGGATGGAAGCGCGCGAGAAGCTCTTCGCCGGGAACGGACTCGACCGTCTCCCCGTCGCGCAGGATCGGCGACCCGGATTCGACGAACTGGCGCCGACACAGGAGCGTCTTGGCGAGTTGGAACGCGAAGACGCGCTTTCCGATCCCCTGAGAACCGACGAAAAGAAAGCTCCCCCCGAGCCTTCCGCGCGCGTTGGCGCGCGCAAATTGCAGTGCGATCTCTTCGACTCCAAAGACCCCTTGCCATGCCATAACGTTTTCCCCTTTCCTCCGCGCGCCGCGCTTTTTCACACGATAGCTAGGATACCGATTTTTGACGAGATTTCAAGCGCTACGATCTGGGTGGGAAAAAAGAGACGCGCCGATTGTTGAAAAGGGGGCGCCCTGACTGTACAATAGTCGCAAAGGGCGTCGGGGAGAACACGTTTTACATCTACCCGGACGGGACGACGGCGCTCGTCGACGCGGTATACGATCCCTTTGAATCGGGGTCGAGATATTAGAACGTTAGGATGAGAAGGAGAGAAGGGATGGCGACGCGACGTGAATTTTTAGGGAGCGCAACGGCTTTTGGCGCCGCGGCGTATTGGGGCGTTACGGGTATGAAGAACGTTGCGGGCGACGTCGCGGATCCGGACTCCGAGGTCGGGAAGGCGTACGTCGGGTGGAAGAAAGGCGAGCTCGATCTGCACTTCATCCACACGGGGATCGGCGAAAATGCGTTTTACATCTATCCTGACGGGACGACGGCTCTCGTCGACGCGGGGGACTGGAATATCGCGGGTTACGGCAAGAATGGCTCGGTTCCGCGTCCGAACGACTCGAAACGACCGGGAGAATGGATCGCGCGTTATATTTCGCGGTTGCGCCCCGGACTCAAGACGATCGATTACGTCGTCGCGTCGCACTTTCATTCGGATCATACGGGGGAAGTTCGCGTCGGCGCGGGGATGAAGGGGCTGGCGGATCCCGAGGCGGATTATCAGATCAGCGGTATCGCGCACGTTGGAGAATATTACCGTTACGGGAAGGCGTTCGACCGTGGGTATCCGGATTATTCTCGCCCGACGGCGTGGGCTCCGACGGAGCGTGAGAATCTCGTGCGCTTCTGGAATTACGCGGAGTCGGAATACGGCCTCAAGAGGGAGCGTTTTGAAGTCGGGGCGCTCGACCAACTCGGGGCGGTTTACGCGCCGGAGAAGCACGCGTTCCATGTCCGTAATATCGCGGCGAACGGGGTCGTGTGGGAGAATGGGGCGGCGGTGGATTATTTCGCGAAGAACGCGGAGAATTACAACCAGAAGAATGAGAACACGCGCTCTTTGGCGTGGGTGATGGAATACGGTTCGTTCCGTTTCTACACGGGGGGCGACCTTAGCGGCGGCCTACTGGACGCGGAGGGTAAGAACGCGGACTTTGAAGGCGCGGTCGGCAGAACGGTCGGGCGCGTCGACGTCTGCAAAGCGAATCACCATTCGTACAAGGACGCGATGACGAAGAGCTTCGTGAACGCGGTCGCGCCGCGCGTGTTCGTCGTGTGCGTCTGGGATCGATGGCATTTCCAGGAGAATACGACGGACAATATGTGCGACGACTCCATGACGGGTTATCTCGGTCCGAGGACGATCTGCCCGACGTCGATTCATCCGCTGAGCAAACCCCTTTTAGAGGGGAAGGCGTGGCGCAAGAATATCGTCGAGAGGGAAGGTCACGTCGTCGTGAAGGCGTACGACGGAGGCGCGCGCTATAAGGTCTACTACCTGACGGCGCAAAACGAAAGCATGACGGTCGACGCGGTTTTTGGTCCCTTTGAATCGGGAAAAGCGATTTGATTTGAACGGAATAGGAGAGGAGAATATGACGACGAACAGACGAGAATTTTTACGCGGCGCGGCGGCGTTTGGCGCCGCCGCTTGGTTGGCGGTCGACAATGCGTCGAGCCGCGCGTACGCGGACGCTCCGAATCCGGACGATCCGAACGACCCGAACGTGGTCGTCGATCCTGATCATGAGATCGGAAAGGCGTACGCCGGATGGAAGGAAGGCGAGCTCGATCTGCACTTCATTCACACGGGGTTGACGGAAAACTGCTTCCACGTCTTTCCGGACGGAACGACGGCGCTCGTCGACACGGGGGATCGGAGCTCGAAGAATTTCGGGAAAGTGTCGTGGAATCGCACGAAGAGCGACGCGGCGGCGTGCGCGGTGAAGCCCGACGATTCGCGACGACCCGGCGAATGGGTCGCGCGTTATATTTCGCGAATCTGTCCCGATTTGGAGACGATCGATTACGTGATCGCGTCCCATTTCCACGCGGATCACACCGGCTGCGAAGGTCACGGCGCCGGGAAGAAGGGGCTGGAAAAGAATAAGGACTACATGATTAGCGGGATCGCGCACGTCGGCGAATATTACAAATTCAGGACGGCGTTCGACCGCGGTTTCCCCAACTACGAGAAGCCGGTGAAGATCAGCGGCGGCGACATTCGGAATTTGACGCGATTCTGGGCGCATGCGGAGGAGACGTACGGACTCAAACGCGAAGAGTTCCGCGTGGGGGCTCTCGATCAGATCAAGTTGACGAAGGCTCCGGAGAAGTATGATTTTCACGTGCGCAATATCTGCCGCAACGGGGTCGTCTGGACGGGGGAAGGAGACAAGACGATCGACTTCTACGCGGAGAATCCTGAGAATTTCGGGAAGACGAAGAGCGAGAACACGCTTTCGATGGGGCACGTGATCCAGTACGGGGCGTTCCGTTATTTCACGGGCGGCGACGTTTCGGGTAAGATATTGGACGCGGAAGGCGCGGACGCGGATTTCGAAGGGCGCGTCGGTCGCGCGACGGGGCCCGTCGACGCGTGCAAGACGAATCACCACGCGAGCCTAGACGCGATGCGGCGCACGTTCATCGAAGCGGTGCAGAGTCGCGTTTACGTCACCTGCTGCTGGTGGATGGGTCACGTTCCGGAGCGGTCGTGCGCGAATATGGGGGACGAGAGCCTCTACGCGGGTCCGCGCCTCATGTGTCCGACCGATCCGCACCCGATGAACGCGGCGATGTTCCAAGGGAAGCCGTGGCGGCGCTATCTCTGCGAACGCGGGGGTCACGTGGTAATCAAGGCGTACGACGGCGGGGCGCGGTACAAGGTCTACTTCCTGACGGCGGACGACGAGAGTATGCGCGTGAATTTGGTCTTCGGCCCCTTTGAGTCGACGGGAACGGCGCGTCTTGCGGCGCGCGCTCGCGCGTAAGGAAAGGAGCGCGTTACGATGGCGGAGGAAACGACGGAAGAGTTTTTGCGCGATCCCGACGGGGAAGTCGGGCGTCCTTATCGCGGGTGGCGAGAAGGTGAGTTCGACGCGCATTTGATCGACGTCGGGATCGCGGAGGCGTTTTTTCACGTCTACCCGGACGGAACGACGGCGCTTTTCGACTGTGGGGATCGCGATCCGGATAGTCGCGGCGCTTCGGGTCGCGCGCCGCGCCCCGACGGAACGCGGCGACCGGGGGAGTGGGTCGCGCGGTATATCGCGCGTCTTTGCCCGGAGGCGGAGACGATCGACTATCTCGTCGCGACGCATTTCCACAAAGATCATATCGGCGCGGTCGGCGTCGGCGCGGAGACGACGCAGGGACGCGGGGAGGATTACGAGCTTTCCGGTCTCGCGCAGGTCGGGGAGTTCTACCGATTCGGCGTCGCTTTGGATCGCGGTTACCCTGAGTATCGGCATGTAGGAGAGAAGAGCGCGCCGGAGGTGGAGAATTTCCGTCGATTCCTTGCGTTTTGCGAGAAGGAGCGCGGTCTGAGGCGCGAGGCGTTTCGAGTCGGCGCGCGGGATCAGATCGCGTTGCGTCGCGCGCCGACGCAGTACGCGTTCCACACGCGCAACGTCTGCGCGAACGGCGTCTTCTGGACGGGAGTCGGCGAGGAGACGGAAGACTTTCTCGCCAAAAGCGGGCTCGACGATATTCGGTCGCGCCTGGAGAATACGATGAGTCTTGGCGTCGCGTTTGAGTACGGGCCTTTCCGTTTCTTTACGGGAGGGGACATGATGAACGTGACGCGCAAGAGGGATTGGAGCGACGGGGTCGACGCGGAGGGAACGATCGGGCGTCTCGTCGGAGCGCAGGACGTTTGCAAGGCGAATCACCACGCGAGCCGTGGATCGTCGACGCGGGCGTTTACGAACGCGGTTCGTTCGCGCGTCTACATGACGAACGTTTGGCAGGATCGTCACCTGAAGCTTCACGCTTTGGAGGCGATGGGAGACGACGGCCCGACGGGTTATCCGGGGGCGCGTTTCATCTGTCCGACAGGGTTGCTGGAGTGGAAGGCGGCGCTTGCGGATCGCGAGCCGTGGGAGCGTTATCTTGTGAAGCGCTCGGGTCACGTCGTGTTAAAGGCGTACGACGGCGGGGCGCGGTACAAGGTCTACTACGTGAGTTCCGTCGACGAAAGCATGAGAGTCGACGCGGTTTTGGGGCCCTTTGCGGCGCGACTGGCGTCATTCTGATTTTTTGATAGAATAAACAGTCCAATAAGTATAGGTTTAAGCGTTGCGCGACGATTTGGCGGAACGCAAGATGAACACGGAGGAATATCGATGAAATTTTATTTAACGGCGGCTTTGACGTTCGCGGCTTGCGTCGCGTCTTTCGCCGCGAGCGCCTCGGCTCAAGACGTCGAGCAACCCAAACAAGCGATGCGCGCCGTACCCTTTACCGACGTGCAACTCGACGACTGGTTCTGGGCTCCGCGTATTGAAGCAAACCGCGTTGTCTCCGTCCCTCACAACATCAAGTGGTGCGAAACCGAAACGGGACGTATCGACAACTTCAAGAAAGCCGGAGGCTTGGAGAAGGGCAAATTTAGAGGCATCTTCTTCGACGACTCCGACGTCTACAAGATCGTCGAAGGCTTTGCGTACTCCCTCGCCGCACATCCGGATCCCGAGCTTGAAAAGAAGGCCGACGAATGGATCGACTACATCGGAAAAGCGCAAGAGGACGACGGATACCTGATGTGCTACTTCACTTTGATGAAGCCTGGAGAGAAGTGGACGAACCTAGCGAACATGCACGAACTCTACTGCGCGGGGCACATGGCGGAAGCGGCGGTAGCGTACAAGCGCGCGACGGGCAAGGACTCCTTCCTGAATATCAACCGCAAGCTTCTCGATTTGATCTGCAAGCGCTACGGTCCGAACGAAGGTCAGCTCAAGAACGTTCCTGGTCACGAAGAGATCGAACTTGCGCTCGTGAAAATGTATCAGCTCACCGGCGATCGCAAGTATCTTGACGAAGCGAAGTTCTTCATCGACGTTCGCGGCGTCGCAGAAGGTCGCGAGAAGGGTCTTTACGGCGAATATTGCCAGGATCACATGCCGGTTCGCGAACAGAGCGAAATCGTCGGGCACGCGGTTCGCGCCATGTATCTCTACGCGGGCGCCACCGACGTCGCGGGCTACTACAAAGACGAAAAGCTCATGGACGCGATGCGCAGAATCTATACGAATCTGACGCGCAACAAGACGTACATCACGGGGGGTATCGGTTCCTCGCGCCACAACGAAGGGTTTGAAGAGAACTTCAAGCTCCCGAACGCCGAAGCGTATTGCGAGACGTGCGCGTCGATCGGGATGGTCTTGTGGACCCACCGTCTGAACCTTGCCACGGGCGAAGCGCAGTTTGCCGACGCGATGGAGCGTTCCGCGTACAACGGCTTCATGTCCGGATATAGCCTCAACGGCGATAAGTACTTCTACGTCAATCCTCTTGAATCGAAGGGGAATCATCACCGCGAACCCTTCTTCGGATGCGCGTGCTGTCCGTCGAACGTGATCCGCGTTTTGCCGTCGATTCCCGGCTACTTTTACGCCGTCGCGGA
>CAVGEG010000003.1:25950-48538 GCA_963628165.1 Paratractidigestivibacter sp.
ACACGATCGTCGTCAACATGTACGCCACCGGCACGGCGAATATCGAGCTGGCCGACAAATTCGTCAAGGTCGATCAAGCGACGAACTATCCTTTTGAAGGCGCCGTCGCTATTCGCACCACCGTCACGATGAAAGACGAGAACGCGACCCCGACCCCCTTCATTCTCAAGACGCGCGTCCCCGCGTGGTCCGGCCTCGAATCGGATCCCGACGGATACGTCTGCCAAGCGATCGACCCGTCGAAAGACCCCGTCGCGATCACCGGCCTTAACTTCCCGATGGACGTCGTGCGCATGATCGCGAACCCGAACGTGAAAGCGGATCTCAACCGCGTCGCGCTTCAGCGCGGACCGATCGTCTACTGCTTCGAAGAAGTCGACAACCCCGGCGTTCGCGTCGACCGCATCATCCTCGCGAAGGATCCTCAGTTCAAGGTTGAAACGCGCAAAAACTTCATCTCCTCGAAGGACGACAACGAAGCGACGAAGAACGCGAAGTCCCGCACCGTCAACGTCATTACCTGCAAAGACTATATGGGTCGCGACCTCGTCGCCGTCCCCTACTGCGTCTGGGACAACCGCGCTCCCGGTCGCATGAACGTTTGGGTCTATCAGCAGGGCTTCGACATGAGCGAAGGCTCCCCTGTCGCGTCTGAAGAATGGACTGACGCGGAAGGCGCTCCGATCCTCTACAAGGCGCTCGACGCCTCCAAGTTGACCGACGTCGTTCCGGAAATCGCGCTCAGAACCAACTTCGACGGTTCCTTCACCGCCGACGGCTTCTCGTCCCTCGACGCGACCAACCAGGGCGACCCTGCGAACTCCGCCGATCAGAGCGTCCCGCGCGCCACGTGGTGGGATCGCAAGGGAACTGAAGAATGGTTCTCTTACGAGTTCCCCAAGGCGAAGACGATCTCCAAAGTCTCCGTCTACTGGTTCGACGATGAAGCGATCAACGGCGGTTGCCGCGTCCCCGAGTCATGGAGCCTTTCGTACTTCAACGAAGACACGAAAGAATGGGTTACTCTCGAGACAAAAGAGGGCTACGAAGTGAAGAAAGACGCCGCGATCGACGTCACCTTCACCCCCGTCGCGACGTCGAAGATTCGCCTCAACGCGAAGTTGCAGAAGGGCTTTTCTGGCGGAATCCTCCGCTGGATCGTCGACTGACCCGGAGTCTTCTAGCGATTGACAAAACGTTTTGAACGCGTCATAATTAAAGGTACGCGCGTCGGTCGGACGATCGGCGCGCGTTTCCACTACATACTTCAATTTATTGGCGACGCGGTATGAGCGATACAAACAGAGGCGGAAGCGATAGCTCGAGGAGTCGGTTAGGCTCGTTCCTAACTTTCCTCTGCTATTGGTTTTATTGGGGCGGACTATACGGAGCGTTCTTCTATTGCGCGCAAGACAGCGGGTTGTTTTTTTGGGATACCGAGTTCTTCTGGGATCGCGCGACTCGACCCGGCGGGATGGTTTTGTATGTCGCCTCGTTCCTAGCGCAGTTCTTTTATTATCCGATTTTAGGGGGCGCCATTCTCGCCCTTATCATGACCTTCATACGCGCCGCCGCGCGTTCTCTCTTTGACCCCGTCGAGCCGCAACGACGATTTGCCGCGCGCCTTCTAGCCGCTTCCCTTCCCGTTCTAGCGACCGTCGCTTCCACATGGCGCGGATATTCCGCCTTCACTCCGTTCGATCCCGCCGCGCCCTTTGTCTTCCCCGTCGGAGTCCTCGCGACGCTCCTCGTTCTGCTCGGATGGCGCAAAGTCGTCGCGCGATTCCACTCCGCGACGTCGCGACTCAAGATCATGATACCCACGATGGCGTGTCTCTATCCCCTCATGGGGTTCTGGGGCGTTCTCGCGACCTTTCTTTGCCTAGTCTTTGAACTCTTCCTGATTTCGTCGATTCCCGTCCCCATCTGCTACCAGGTGCGGATCGACGAGTCCCTCATGGACGCGTTGCCGAAGTGTCGCAAGAGGAATCGCGACGAGGACGACGGCACGGTGAGGATAACGCCGAAATCTCTACAGAAGAAGAAAAAACGCAAGCACGTCGTTGAGGATCCCGAGCTGAAGATACGCGCCCAAGCGGGTCGCGCGAAACGCGCGATCGCGCGGGGAATTTTGGAAGCGGAGTGTCTCGCGGCGGTCTGCGTTCCTCTGGGATGGTACTATTTCGCGTTTTATCGTCGCGCGCCGATCGACTCGATCCTGCGGCGCGGCGTGACGGAGGCGTGCTTCGATCTCAAGGACGCGGGGATGCAGTTTGCGTGGAACGTGGCGATCGCCGCCGTAATCTTCATTTTGCTCTTCGGGATAGTTATTTCGCGTTACGACCCCGTCAAGAGGCGCAAGAAGAGCGGCGATTGGTTTAACTTCGACGACAAAGAAGAGGACGAGAAGAAGCCGAGCGCGGCGTCGACCTTCACGCTCGCGTCGTTGAAGAAACGTTTGACGCTGGGACCGCGCGCGAGGGCGGTCGCCGAGACGATCGTCGTGGCGGGCGCGATCCTCTTCTTTGGGTTCGGGGACCAGAATTTCCGGATCTTGTGCCTCGTCGGGAAGGAGATCGAAAACGAGAATTGGGAGAAGATCGAGGAGCTCTGCAACGAGGCGGCGCGCCCCACGGGGCCGATCATCGCCGCGCGCGTTTTAGCGTTAACGCGTCTTCACGCGTTGCAAGATCGGTTGTTCTTGCATCCGATCGACGGTCTCGACGTGACTTCTCCGAAGGGAATGGACGAATCGACGGCGCTTGCGGAATGTTTCGCGCTCTATCACGGGTTGCCGAATCTTGCGACGCAGGCGGCGACGTACAACCTGGTGCAGACGGACGACCGGAACGCGCGTTGTGTGAAGATACTCGCGCATAGCGCTTTGGCAAACGGCGAGACGATGTTGGCGCGGCGCTTTGCGACGACGCTCGACCGTAGCCTCTTTTATCGGGGATTTGCGCGCGACGTCTTCCGCGCGGCGGACGCGATCGACGCGGGGGAGTGGGAAGCGAACGACTTGACGCGCTGCGCCGCGACGCTACGCGCGATGCGTCCGAAGCAGGATCGCGTCGCGTCGGGTTATCCTTTCTTCCCTCTTTTGATCGGCGTGGCGACGGACGACTGGGACGTCGCGGAGGGAACCGCGCTTGAGGTGAAGCTCGCCGCGCTCCTTATCGACCGTGAGCTGAGCGAATTCGCGACGCGTCTTGAAGAGGCGCGCGTCGCGGGCAAGATCGAGATCGAAGGGCGCTCGTTGCCACGGGCGTATCAGGAGGCTCTTTTGGTTGCGGAGAAGATCGGCGCGAAGGTTCCGGCGAAGCTCGGCGCGGGGATCGACGCGGCGAAGAGGGACGATTTCGCAAAGGTCGATTTGACCCTCTTCCGCGATATGAGCGACGCGGGACGCGCCGCGTTAAAGGAGCGCAACGACGGAAGCTACTGGTTCTATTATTACGATCCGACGACGAACGCGGCGCGGCACGCCGCCCGCAAGGGAAGCTGACGAAGATGATTAGTTTGATAAAGAAGATCAAAAACTTGGGATGGCGCTTCTTTGGACTGTCGTTCGCGCTTGTCGTTTTTTGGGGGATCAGCGTCCTGATCATGCCGACGGTGCCGCGCGACGCGACGGAACGCGGCGAGACTCCGCGCCTCTATCCTGAATACGACGGGTGCGTCGTTCCGGCGAATATAGCGCCGTTGAACTTCGAAATTCAGGAGACGGAGGGAGCCGACCGCGAGTGGCTCGTCGAGATCGAAGGCTCGACGGGGGAAGGGGGACGGATCACGCTTAGGGGGAAGTCGGTGAAGATTCCGACGCGGAGATGGCGACGACTTCTGAAGGCGAACGCTGGGGCGTCGATCGTCGCGAATATCTACCGCCAGGGAGAGGATCGAGACTGGCGGGCGCGCGGGGGCTTCGAGGTGAAGGTCGCGACGGAGAGCGTGGACAGATGGGCTCACTATCGTTTGATCGAGCCGAGTTACGAGTACGGGAACGTGATCGCGATCAAGAGTCGCGATTTGACGTCCTTCGACGAGCGGACGCTGACGACGAACGAGTCCTTTGGACAGAAGCCGTGTATGAACTGCCATTGTTTCCAGGATTGGAACGGGGATCGATTCCTCTTTCAATTTCGCGACGGGGACTTTCCGGGGAATAGCGGGACGGTCTTTGTGGACGGGAATCGAGTGGAAAAGCGGGCGCTGGAGACGACGGGGAATCTGATGTGCGCGTACCCGGCGTGGCGCCCGACGGGATCTTACGTCGCGTTTTCGGAGAATAAGACGCGGCAGCTCTTCCACACCGTGAATAAGAAGAAGGTGGACGTTTTCGACATAGAGTCGCAATTGGCGGTATACAACGTGGAGACGGGGGAGTTGATCGAGTGCGCGACTCCGAAGGATCGTTTCGACACGTTGCCGTCGTGGAGTCCCGACGGGGAGTGGCTTTACTTCTGCTCGGCGCGTTTGGAGCTTAAGGGAGAAGGGGACGACGAGCGCGCGAAGGACGCGCAGGCGCGGATCAAGGATTTCAAATATAATATAGTGCGGGCGCGATTCGACGCGCGGACGGGTCGAATCGGGGAGACCGAGACGGTGGTCGACGCCGCGGCGTTAGGGCGTAGCGCGACGTTTCCGCGCGTATCCCCCGACGGACGTTTCTTGGTCTATACGCAGAGCGACTACGGGACATTCCCGATCTGGCATAGCGAAAGCGACCTGATGATCTGCGACCTTGAGACGCGCGAGACGCGTCCTCTCGACGTTCTGAACTCTCCGTACGCGGAGTCGTACCATTCGTGGGATTCGTCGGGACGGTGGCTTCTTTTCTCGTCGCGCCGCACCGACGGCGTTTTTACGCGTCTATGGCTCGCGTATATCGACCCTCAAGGCGTTCCCTCAAAACCCTTCCCGATCCCCCAAGGGGATCCCGCGAGCGACCGCACGTTTCTTAAATCGTACAACGTCCCCGAGTTGACGCGCAATCGACCGAAGGTGAGCGGGCGGAAGATGGCGCGGTTTTAAGCGACGCGACGCGGGGGAAGAAGAGAGAAGAAAGGATAGAATGCGGAACTCTTCGGAGTGTAAAAGAACGATGATCGATCTTTTTGCCGGAGCGGGGGGCTTTCGTGCGGTTTAGAAGAAGCGGGATTTTTGCCCGTCCTCGCGAACGAGAAGGTCGAAGTCTTCGCGCGGACGTATTGCCTCGACCATCCGACGATTAAGATGAAGGTCGGCGACGTTCGCGAGGTCGACGCGAAGGAACTTCGAGAGCTTGTCGCAGAATTCGGTGAAATCGACTTGATCGCGGGAGGCCCGCCCTGTCAGGGATTTTCGGTGAACGCGCCGATTCGGTCGTTGGACGATCCGCGCAATCATCTTTTCGAGGTTTTTTTGCGCGTCGTCGCGGAGATTCGACCCAAGGCGGTCTTGATCGAGAACGTGCCGGGGATCGTTTCACTCGGGAAGGGAACGGTAGTCGAGCAGATTTACAAGACGCTGGAGGCGTTGGGATATAAGGTCAAACATCGAATCTTATTTGCCGGACATTACGGGGCGCCTCAGTTGCTCCTCAGGACGATCTTTCTTGCGGTTCGCGATTATTCGGGAGAGATCCTCTCGTCCCGAGTACGACGCGACGGCGACGGCGAACTTCCAGAAATCGAAAGAGCTCTGTCTCTTCCCGACTCCATTGGAAGAGGTCTTGATGAAGCGCAAGACGACGGTGAGGGACGCGATTGGCGATTTGCCCAAGATAGAAGGAGGTGAGAAACGCGCGGAGTTTGAATACGAGACCGAGCCTCAATGCGAATATCAAGCGCTTTTGAGGGAAGGAGCGACGCGCATAACCTCGCATTGTTGTCCGCGGCTTTCGGAGATTAACTTAGAGCGTCTCAAGCACATCCCTGTGGGTGGGAGTTGGCGCGATATTCCCTTTGAACTTTTGCCGAAAGGCCTTCAACGCGCGAGACGAAGCGATCATACGAAGCGCTACGGTCGTCTCGATCCCGACGCGCTCTGTTCGACGGTTATGACGAAATGCGATCCGCGCTGGGGGAGTTTTTTTCATCCCGATCAACCGCGAACGATTTCAGTGCGCGAGGCCGCGAGAATCCAATGCTTTCCGGATCGATACCTCTTCATGGGGACGATGACGGAGCGGTACGAACAAGTGGGCGACGCCGTGCCGCCTCTTCTGGCGAAGGCGGTCGGCAAAGTTCTTCTACAAATGATTGACGAGCGTTCCTGATGAAGACTCAAAGACCTAAGCGCGATTTAGTAGAAATCTTTGGTTACGCGCCCGACGATATGTCGACGGCATGCCGTTCCTTATGGACGTTAGGCGCATGCCCTTTTACCGAGGCCCCTTGCGTCAAAACGAATCATGACAAACCGTCGTCTATGGAATCTGTTGCGTTACGACGAAATACGGCGATTGCGTCGCTTGTCCAAATCGTCTTTATGCGGAGGGAAAAGCGGTTCTCAAGCGAGTTGCTCAAGACGCTTTCGGTTCCGCTCCTTTTTATTCCTATCAAGAGTTTGTTCGGCGACGCAACGTTGCAAAACCATGCGTTGTCGCTTTGGGAATTAACTCTGGGAGCGAGGTGCGCGTTTCACGCCTCGGCTCGATGGATTGGGTTTTAGCGAGAATTGGAAATCTTAAACTGACGGAATATACGGGGAGAGAAGTGCAGTGCGTCGACATTACCGGGAATTATCGCGACGCGTGGCGCTCATATCGAAGGTTGCGAGAGAACGACGTCGTTCCTTCTTCCGAGCATGGAATGAATTGGGCGAACGTCTACAAACGATTGATTCCTCAAATCCTGAGAAAAAGTTTAGTTTATTCACGTTCGAGTTTGGTAAAGAACGGGCTCAATTTTATCGTGCCGGAAATCGTTTATCAGCGTTTTGAAGAAGTGATAGGCGCCGATATTTCGCTTGTTGACGTGAAAGGCCCGGACGTTATCGCCGTATATACTTATTCATTGGGAGAAATCGTCTTGGAAGGACGTATAAGAAAATTAGAGGAGATGCGAAAGATTCGCTTTAAATTGCGAGACTTTGCGGAAAGGGTTGCGTCTGATCCGAACTTGCCGACGGCGGAAGATTTGGACGGCGCCGTCGCGCGCGCTTTAGGCGTCGCGACCGTCGATACCGCGGGGGCCCGCGCTTGACGCAACGCGTCCCTTTCGTATAATCCCGGAAAAAGGACTGCGAGGGCCGGAGCGAGGATTCCGGCGTCGAAAGAGAGAGGAATTTATGAATACGCAGAGAGAGCGGGAAACCTGGAGTACTATCGATTGGCGACCATTTGTCGACGCGATGCGCGACGCTAAGCGCGTCGTCATATGCGCCCATATTCGACCCGACGGAGACACCCTCGGATCGACGATCGCAATGTCTCGCGCTTTGGAAAAGCTCGGAAAAGAGGCGCTTGTCGTCGATTCTTACCCCGTGCCGCCGGCCTTGAGTTTCCTCGATCCCGACGGTCGCGTCGCCAAATTAGGGGAGCTAACCGCGGAGCAGAGCGCGTTCGTCGACTCCGCCGACCTTCTCATGGCGATCGACGTGAGCTCGTCCGCGCAGCTGGGCCCGGAGGCGACGCAGCTTTTCTTGAACTTCAACGGCTTCTCCGTCGTGATCGATCATCACGAAGTCGGGGAGCCCCTCGGCAAACTCCGTTTCATCGACGCCGAGGCGGATTCCTCGGGAAGCCTCGTCTTTGAGGCGATCGAAGCGCTCGGCCTCGAATGGACTTACGATCTCGCGTTCCCCGTCTATACCGCGATCGCGACCGACACGGGGATGTTCCGCTTTGCGTCGACGAATTCGGGGACGTTGCGCCGCGCCGCGGTTTTGGTCGACGCCGGGGTGCGCGTCGACGAAGTCTATCGCTTGACGAACGAGCAGGATTCTTTCGGACGCTTCAAGCTTCTGGGGACGATCGCGTCGACGTGCGAACGTTTTATCGACGGAAAGGGCGTCTTCATGCGGTTGACGCGGGATGATTTCCACCGCGCGGGGGCGATCGCGTCCGACAGCGAAGATTTGGTGAACGAGGCGCTTTCGATAGGTGGAACCGAGGTCGCCGTGATCGCGGTCGAACAGACGGACGGGAGCGTGAAAGCGTCGTTCAGGAGCCGTTGCGCGATGAACTGCGCGCTACTGGCGAAGAGCTTCAACGGCGGCGGTCACCAGAAAGCGGCGGGCGCGTCGCTGAATCTTCCCTTCGAAGAGGCGTGTCGGCGCTTCAAGGAAGGAACCGAAGCGCGATATCAACTCGACTGCGGGAAGTGAGCGGGAAATCGCGCGAATCTGTGATTTTGTGAGGGGATTGGCACAGAACAGCGGTCTAGAGATTTGAACGCGCGTACTCGAGGGGAATCGAAGGATCCCCCCTCTTTCTTTATAGGTCCTCAAAGGGGAACTGCCAAGTAGAGATTTGGGGAAACGGGGACGCGGCGATTACAAAATAAACGACTCGTCAGGAAAGCCTTGAACTCTTCAAGGAGGATTTCGAAAGGAAAGGAAGATTGTCTATGAAAAAAATAGTCTCGCTTTTTACGGCCCTTTTGGCAACGTTAGCGTTTTGCGCTTGTTCGGAGAATAAAGCGCGAAATGAAACGTCTCAAGAGACCCAGGGAACCGCGTGCTCCGTCGCGCCCAAAAACGCAAATGGGAAAACTCTCGTCGTGTATTTTTCCGTTCCCGAAACCTCCAACCCTAACAACATGACGCGGAATGAGGACGATAGCGTCGTGGTGATTAATGGCGAAGTCTTGGGGAATACGCAGTATATGGCGTATGTGATCCAGAAAACCGTCGGAGCCGATATTTTTCGGATTGAACCCGAGACTCCGTATACCACGAAACACGACGCGTTAGTCAACCTTGCGAAAAAAGAGCAAAGAGAGAACGCGAGGCCGAAGATCAAAGGTTCTATCGCCAATTTTGACGACTACGCCAACGTTTTTGTCGGTTATCCCAATTGGTGGGGCGATTTGCCGATGATCCTGTATGCGTTCTTTGACGAGTACGATTTTTCCGGGAAGACGATTATTCCCTTTAATACTCACGGCGGTAGCGGTTTTTCGCGTACCATTCCCACCATTCAAGAGCTGGAACCCAACGCGGAGGTATTGGACGGTAAATCGATCTCGCGCGACGATATTCAGGACGCGGAGAAGGAGATTGTCGATTGGGCCAACTCCTTCGGTCTGAACGCCGCCGAAGAAGACGCCGTTTCTCTCAACGCGGCGCCGGATCCTCTCGGCTGACGGATACGGAGAGAAGAAAATGAGACGCGGGCGTACGGTCGATATCGCCGTTAGTATCGCGGCGTATCTGATCTTTGTTGTTCTAATGCAGGAACCTTTGGGCTCGGAAGCGTTGCACGAATGGCTCGGCGTTCTTTTATTCGCCTTGCTGGCGGCTCACAATATCTACCATTTTGGCTGGTATCGATCCTTTTTCAAGGGAAAATATACGGCGTCAAGGATCGCGTTGGCGACGATCAATATCGCCTTGGGTGTTTCGACGATCTGTTGCGTCGCGAGCGCCTTGCCGATTTCTGGAAAGGTCTTTGCTTTTTTGGATTTGAGCGGGGCAAGCTGGAGCAGACCCCTTCATCTGACGGCGACGGCGTGGGCGTTTGCGTTTATGAGTCTGCATTTGGGATGGAGTCTCGCGCCCCTGACAAAGAAATTTAAAAAGCGTCGGCTCGTCCAGCTCGCGACTCTAGCTTTGGAGATTGCGCTGGCGGCGTACGGCGCGTACACGTTCGTCGATAGAGCCTTTTACGAAGAATTTTTTCTTCTTACCGAGTTTAAATTTTACGATACCGACAAGTCGCCGGTTCTATACTTTTTTGAAACGTTCGCAATCTCCCTGACCTTTGTAGCTTTGGCTTGCTACGGGAGGAAGCTGTTGCAGATAAAAGGCAAGACGAATAAGACGTTGGAAGAATAAAAGTAAGCGGATTCGCGAGAAGAAGAGCGTTGAATATACAGATCATTCCATTTTGAGGGCGTTGGCGCGCCGGGAGTTTGATTGAAACTGTGGGGAAAATCGAAAGATTTTCCTCTTTTTTTCTTCAAATGGGATCTTTCTAGGAATCGGAGCGCCTAACGACAGTGAAGAACGTGAAAAACTCATGCTAACGCGTAGCGTTTGATTTGGGCGATTTACCCATGTTCCAAATCTCTTAGGGAGGGATCCGCGCGGAAGCGGTTCCTTTCTGCCGGACGAATAATTTTGCAACGAAGAGCGGCGACTGGACGAGACGCAGGAACCTGGAGTCGCGCTATACCGCGGCCCAGCGCGGAGAAATGTGTTGGAAAATAGAGGTGAGACCGTGTCTTTAAATAAAGAAAACCAAGAACGGTAAAAGGGCGGCGCAGACGAAATCGCGGTTCGTCCTCTCGTGAAAAAATGGGAATTCGAGGAGCACGCGCCGTAAACGCCCTTCGTCTATCGGGGCGACAGGGGAACGCGGGGGCGCAACGTCTTTGGCAATCTAGCGTTATGTTTCGGAGAGCTCGTCGGGCTTTTTATCGTTTCGGCAAAGATTGGTGTTTACCGGCGCGTTTGACAGGGGAGGGGAGGAAACGGATTTCCTCCTTTTTTTATAGACGTCGCGAATTTTCGACGCGCGCCGCGACAACGCGCGTTAAAGCGAGTAAGACGCTTTTATAAATCGCTACACTAAAAAACAAATTTGTTTATTGTGATTTGCCCCTGTGGTATTTATAATGGACTAAAAGTTCGTCGACGCGGCGATTGTGGAAAAAGAGATCTCTTTTTTCAACGAAGGGGCGGGGGCGAATATCGCCGACGGAGGACGGTTACGGTGTTTAACAAGAAGGACTGCGGGAGAATTTAATGGGTCGGTCTGTTCCATGGAGTCGAAGACTGCACACGTGCGCGGTCGTCGATTCTTATGCGGAGATGGAGCCCCTTTTAACGGAGGGGAGGATCGAAGAAGCTCGTGAATTGATCATAAACAAATATCGCGTTGGTCCGTCGTCCTGCTTCAGACGCTCTCGCTCCGTTATGAGCTACTGGCTTGACAAGATGGGGAATCTTCAGTTCCGCTATTACGCCGAGAGACGCCAGAAGACGAAGAGTTTCTTTGAGGCGCAGAAGACCTACGCCCTCTATCAGAGCCTTGGGGATCTCGTGAAGCAGTATGTTCTGGAATTGGGGAGGGTCGAATACGATCTGTCGAATCGGACGTTGTTGCACGACGCGGCGTATTTTCAGCTCACGGGGATCTGCGAGTTCTTGCTGGCGCAGGGCTACGATCCGAACGCGCAGGCGAAGGGATATTCGACGTCGGCGTCGGAAGCGTTGGACGGGTTCCGGTTTTTGCCGCTGGGTTTCGACGCCGAGTTCGATCCATTCCGCGTGAAGGCGCTTTTCTCGACGCTCCTCGACGCGGGCGCGGATCCCGACGTTCCTACGGGTACGGGGTCGAGCGCGAGCGCGCGTCTGAATCGAATGTCGAAGTGGTTCAACGTCCTCAAGGATGAGGACGACGCGACGAAGGCGAAATGGAATATTCCCGACCTTGAGGGTAAGATTCCCCTCATGCGGCGCTATTACGTCGACGTTCTGAACGCATATCGTCAGAGGAAGCTACGGGGAGTATGAACGGGGAGAGCGCGCGAGAAAGCGGCGCCGCGATACGTCGACTCGAGGAGGACGCGGAGTTTGACGCGGCGCTTGATCTATGGCCGAGCGTGAATCTTGAGCGCGTTCCTTCGTCGACGCGCGGTATTGGCGCGATAACGCGGCGTACGTCGGCGGGGCGTTGCGCGGCGCGGAGCTCTTCGGAACGTTCGAGGGAGCGCGATTGAGCGTGGGAGACGCGTCGAAAAAGGGGCGCGGGGGAAGAGTCTTGAGATAGAACGACTACGCAAAAAAATAACGTCGTTTATTGTGTTTTGATTTTGTTGAATTTATAATAGTCCAAATGGGTTTTGGCGCGGAGCTTATCCAAAAGGAGCTTCTATTTCTGCCAAAGGGTGTATCCGTGGGGCGAGCCGTAGAGACGAGACGGCGAAACGTTGTTGAACAAACGGGACTGGAGCGTTTATTCATGCGGAGACGAAATTTTTTGTATCACAGAAGAGTCGGCACGAAAGACGTCTTAAATTCTTATACGGATATTGCTCCCCTCTTGGCGATGGGGAGGGTGGAGGAGGTCAGATCTCTTCTGTGCGACAAATACAGGATCGGTCCGACGACGCTTTTTTCGAAGAACCGACCCGTCGTCGCCTACTGGCTCGAGAAGCTCTGCGATTTACAGTGCGCCTATTATGTGGAGAATTGCAAGGAGAAGGGAAGTTTCTTCGAGAAGCAGACGATTCGTTCCACGTATCAGAGCCTTTCGGAGCTCGTCAAAGAGTTTGTTATGGAGGTGAAGGAGCCCGCGCACGACACGACGAACCGAACGTTGTTGCATCACGCGGCGTACTTCCAGCTCACGGGGATTTGCGAGTTCCTTTTAGCGCAGAAGTATGATCCCAACGGAGAGTCGAACGGGAACGAGACCCCGGCGTACGAGGCGCTCACGGGCTTCGAGTACTTGCCGCTTAGCTACGACGAGGATTACGATCCTTTCCGCGTGAAGGAGCTTTTCCGGACGCTCCTCGACGCGGGGGCCGACCCGTACTTCCCGGCGCGTTCGGCGAAGAGCGTGAGCATGCGCCTTCGTAGGTTGACAAAGTGGATCGACTTCCTGGCGACGAACGGAGAGGCGCAGGCGGACGCTTCGATCCCGGATCTGGAGCGGAAAGCCGAGCTCCTCCGGATCTGCTACGTCGACGTTATGGAGGCGAATCGCCTCAAAAATCTCCGGGGAGACCGCTGAGTATCCGGCACGTCTCGCGGGGAATTACTTGCCGATTTTTTCCGAAATTTTTTCGGCGCCCCGACTCCCTCGAGACGCGACAACGAGCGTCCTTTTCAGCGCCCTTCAAAATCTCTCGCCGCGTAAATTCCGGGGCGAGACGTTTTTCTACGAGTCCTTAATTCCCCTTGAACGGCTCCGTTGCAAGATTTGAAGGCTTCGTTTTTTCTGATATAATGACGGAAGTTTCGCCGCGAAGAACGACGGCGCGGCTATGCTGGACGCCTTGGCGGTAGAGCTGGACCAAAGAATACGGAAAATGTTATTCCAAACGAAATCTTAGTATTTCCGCAAATTTTATCAATGTTTTCCGGATATTGAGATTGTGAACTCATGCGTTCACAATCTCAACCACCCTCTCATTTCCCGAATAGGCTGTTCCTATGAGTAAAATTGACGCGCTGATTCAAGAATTGTGCCCGGAGGGGGTGGCGTTTAAATTTTTGGGCGAAAATCAGGAATGGCCGAGACTACAAGAGTTTTAGCGAAGGAAACGTTTCCGTTTATGGTTCGGGTGGAATTATCGCGCATGTTGACGTTGCCGCTTACGACAAGCCGACTGTTTTGATTCTGCGTAAAGGGTCTATCGACAAGCTCCATTACCTTGAAGAGCCCTTTTGGAATGTCGACACGATATTCTATACGGAAATCAATGACGCCGTTGTAATACCCAAATTTGTTTACTACTGGTTAGTTACGCAACATCTCGAAAGGCTGAACACGGCAGGAGGCGTTCCAAGCTTAACTCAATCGGTTTTAAACGAAGTTCCTATCCCGATACCCCCGCTAGAGTTTCAACGCGCGATCGTGGAGAAGTTGGACGCGTTCGACGCGCTGTGCAACGACCTATGCGCAGGCCTTCCCGCCGAGGGCGGGTTTTAATACTTTTCGCCAGCGATAACTCTTCGTCGGGGTCATGAGGATCATTTCCTTCGAAATCCCCTTCGCATTGCATGGCGAAGGGGTTCCGCCTAAGGACAAGCGTTAGCCATGAAATGCTAACGCGGGGTACGAAGGGAAAACGTTTTCATAACCCGCCCAATCCGGGATCGGAAACGAACAGTATTAAAACGCGCGAGACGAAGCGTAAACGCCGCGCCCCGTGAACGTCCCCAAGCTCCGAGAGGAAGAGAAGGAAGAAGAGTGACGCCAAAGCAAGAGATTATCGTCGAAACGCCCGAGTATACCGTCGCGTCCTGCTACGAGCCGAAGTTTAACGCGATCGACTACGTCTCAATGACCGAATCTGCGCTCGAAGAAGAGTTCGTGCACATTCTCCAGGATCAGGGGTACGAGCTCGCCGACTTCCATACCGAGGAGGAGCTCGTCGACAATCTCCGTCGCCAGCTCGAAAGACTCAACAAATTCCGATTCTCCGACGACGAGTGGAAACGATTCTTCGACGGATATCTCTCCAATCCGAATATGGAGATCCGCGAGAAGACGCGCCTCTTGCAGGAAGGGCGCGGGTTCGTCGACTTCCGACTCGACGACAAACGCGTCCGCAACGTCTACCTCTTCGACAAAGAGCAGGTTCACGCCAACCGCCTCCAGGTCATACGCCAGTTCTGCGCCGAAGGGAAGAAGCGCGACCGCTACGACGTCACCGTTCTCGTCAACGGCCTCCCCATGGTTCATATCGAGCTCAAAAGGGCCGGCGGACGCCTCAAAGAGGCGTTCAATCAGATTGATCGCTATCAAGCGGAATCCTTCGCCGAGAGCGCCGGGCTCTTCGAGTTCGTTCAAATCTTCGTCATCTCCACCGGCGTCGAGACGAAATACTACTCCAATACTACGCGCAAACTCGCCGTCGAAGATCACCCCGGCGCCAGGAAGAAGAGCTCCGCCTCCTTCGAGTTCACCTCATACTGGGCCGACGCGCGGAACTACACCGTCCACAACCTCTTCGACTTCGCCAAAACTTTCTTCGGACGCGCCGCGCTTCTCAATATCCTCGCCAAATATTGCGTCTTCACAGTCGACGAAAACCTCCTCGTTATGCGCCCGTACCAGATCTGCGCCGCCGAACGGATCATCCAGAAGATACGCGCCGCCGCGAACGCCAAAGAATGGACCGGGATCGCCGGGGGCGGCTTCGTATGGCATACTACCGGCTCCGGAAAGACGCTCACCTCCTTCAAGACGGCGCAGCTCGCGACTCAGATCCCCGAAGTCGATCAAGTCGTCTTCGTCGTCGACCGTAAAGACCTCGACTATCAAACGATGCGCGAATACGAACGCTTCGAGAAGGGCGCCGCCGTCGGAAGCGCCTCTTCCAAAGCGCTCGGCGAACTCCTCAACTCTTGCGATTCACGTCAGAAGATCGTCGTCACCACGATCCAGAAGCTCAGCTCATTCTGCTCCTCCGCGACGAAAGACTCCGTCGCCGCCGGTAAGAAGTTCGTCTTCATCTTCGACGAATGTCATCGGTCTCAGTTCGGCCTCATGCGCGACGAGATCAACGCCTACTTCAAAAAACGACTCCTCTACGGCTTCACCGGCACCCCGATCTTCGCGGAAAACTCCGCGTCTCTCAACGTCGGGGACAAGCCCCGAAAATACCGCGGAAAAGAAGCTCTCGCCGTCACCACCGAACAGTCCTTCGGGGAGCGCCTCCACGTGTACAATATCGTCGACGCGATCCGCGACCACAACGTTCTGAAGTTTCACGTCGATTTTCACGACGTCGCCGCCGATATGAAGAAGGCGCTCCAAGGGCTCAATTTCTCCGAGGAGGACAAAGAAACCTGCGCGTCCCTCTACGTCCGCAGCGCCGTCGAACATATCTTGCAAACCTTCGACGCCAAGACGATGCGCAATACCGCGTCGTACCCCTTCCGCACGACGCGCGTCACCCCCGGCGTCCTCAAGCGCCGCGAAGCGCCCGAGTATGAAGAACGTCGCTACAAAGGCTTCAACGCGCTCCTCGCCGTGAGCGATATTCACGCCGCGATGCGCTACTATCAGACCTTTAAGGAAAAGCTCGGGACGCGATTCGGGACGCAGATGAAGATCGGGTTGATTTACAGCGCGTCGAAGAACGAGAACTCGGACGCGGCGCGGGGAAGCTTCGACCGCGCCGCTAGCGACTGGATCGACGACGAGAATAACGAAAGCGCGCGCGGGCTCGAACGCGACGAGCTCGAGTTCCTCGACGCCGCGATTCAAGACTACAACAAGCTCTTCAACGTGTCGTACAGCGCCGCGGACGGCTCCTTCGCGAATTATTACAAAGACGTCTCGATGCGCATGAAGAATCGCGATTTGGATCTGCTCATCGTCGTGAATATGTTCCTCACGGGCTTCGACGCGCCGACGCTCAACACGCTGTGGTGCGATAAGGATTTGCGCTATCACGGGCTGTTGCAGGCGTTTTCGCGCACGAATCGCATTTTGAACGCGGTGAAGTCGCAGGGGAATATTGTGTGCCTGCACGATCTTCGCGCGGAGGTCGACGACGCGTTGCGCCTCTTCGGGGACGCGAGCGCGTCTGGGATCGTCCTGTTGCGAACCTTCAAGGAGTATTGGAACGGTTACGCGGAGGCTGACGGAACGCGCAAGCCCGGCTACGTCGAGTTGACGGATAAGTTTCAGTCGCGCTTTGAGCCCGGCGAGGAGACGGACGGGGAGAAGGAAGAGATCGCGTTTATTCGCGCGTTCGGGGAGATTCTGCGACTGCGCAACACCCTCTGCGCGTTCGACGAATTCGAAGGGAACGACCGTTTCGAAGAGGAAGATTTCAACGCGTATAAGAACGAATACTACCGCCTTAAAGACAAGTATCAGCCCTCGACGGAGAGCGTCGACGCGGATGGGAAACCGACGTCCGCGCCGAAACTTCCCGACGACGTCGTCTTCGAGATCGAGTTGATCGAGCAGATCGACGCGAACGTCGACTATATCCTCGAGCTGATCCGCGCGTACGCGACGGGTATGATTCCCAAGAACGCGAAGGCGCCGATCACGTCGGAGCAGATTCTCAGCACGGTCGGCGGGAATATCCAGCTGCGCCCGAAGAAGGAGCTCTTCGAAGCGTTCCTGCGTCGCGTCGACGAGAAGACGTATATCGAACGCGCCGCGAACGGATTCGACGTTCACGAAGAATGGCGCGCGACCGTCGACGAAGAGTACGAAGCGCGCCTAACCGCGCTCATCCAAGAGGAGCGCCTCAAGCCCGAGGAGACGCGGCGATTCGTCCAATCCGTCGTCCGTCGCGCCCGGCTCGGCGACGATCCCCAATCCCTCGTCACCAGCAACGGATTCCAAATCGACGAGATTTTGCCCCCCGTGTCGCGCTTTTCGACGCACGGCCCGACCCGAAGGGACGTGAAGCGAAGGGTCGTATTGGCGTTGCGACGATTCGTCGAAGTCTTCGCAGGGGTGAAGCGCCCCGAAGGGGGAGACAACGATTTAGTCTCCTGAGTTGAATCGAACAATTTTTTCCCAATCAATCTCGCCGTCTGGACGACAGTATTCTTGGGTAAATTCACGCAGAAGACGATTTGACGCCTTCTGATAAGAGGTTTCAAATTCTTCTGCGTATTTTTCTGGAAGCTTGCCCATAAAGCGAACAAGCTTAACGTAGAATTCTTTGTCCCCTGTCAATTCTTCCCAGAACTTTTTTCCCGCCAATTCCGTATAGAACTTCGGAAGTCCGCGATTTGACGTTTTTTTACGCCATAACCGTAACCTATGATAGGAACAAAACGTTTTTTCGCCTGTTGGGCTAGTTTCCCCGCCGCGATAAAATTTTGTTCCTGCTTTTTGCGGCTATCCGCATTGAACACGCTGGTTCCCGATTTTACGGCGATTGCATAGATCGCGTCGCCTCGTTCCACCATTATGTCGACGCCTTCCGCTAACGCTTTCTGCCCTTGGGCGGCGACGGTTGCTATTGGTTCAAAGAAGACGTTTCCAAAAATCGTTTCTTCGGAAGACGACACATAAGCGGAGAGAATGCCGCTCACGATCTGAGACGCGTCGTTCATCGCTTTGGCGCGGAATAGATACGGATTTTTGCGTTTTATCACCTTCTTGATCTCGAGATCGTCTATATTAGCGATCAAGTTAGCGTAAAATATTTCCAGCGCTCGGGCGATCGCCTTGACGATCGCGTCTTCGTCGTAACCTTGATTAATAGGCATAGAGACTCCCTATTTCGATCGCTTCTTTGAGTTTGTGGCGGAATTCCGTTCCACGGAATCGCTTCGTGCGAATTTCCGAAGACTGCTCGGCGACTGATAGAACCGCTTTCCCCAACGCCGACGCTAATCCAATCGGCACGGCGTTTCCTATTTGCCGATATTTGGCGACGCTCGTCCCCATAAATTTCCAAGTGTCCGGAAACTGCTGAATGCGCGCGTATTCTTTGACGCTTAAAGGACGATCTTGGGTTGGATGGCACATCATTGTCGCCTTCTGCACCGGCGACGTTACAAGCGTCGGAGACGGTTGAGTATAAGACAGACGGCGGTAAAATCCCACCTTTCCTCCGCCGGATTTGTAAGCGCCTCCCATCGCTTTTTCGATTATTTCCGCCGGAAGATCGCGCCAATTTCCCCCTTCCGGAACAAGTCGAAGATATTCTAGACGATCCTTGCTGAACGCCGCGCATTCTCCGCTGTTACATTCCAAATCTACAATGGCGTTTTGTAAGGTACGCCAGCGATATTGCGGATCTTGGTGTTTCTGAAAGTGCGTTGGGAAAGGAAGGAAGACGTCTTCGTTGTCGCGACTTCCTATCAAAACAAAACGTTCTCGGAATTGAGGAACCCCTTAATTAACGGCGTCCAACAAACCGTATACCGTTTTGTAACCTAACTTTCCAAATTCGGAAAGAATAACGTCCAAAACGGAGCCTAACTGCTGTTCCGGATCATTGCCGTCGCGTTCAGCTAGCGGGACGGACTTTAAGGGAGACGACATGATTCCTTTCACGTTCTCCATGATGAAGAAACGTGGACGAATATAATTGATCATTCGAATAAAGTCCATAAAGAGACTGCCTCGAGGATCGTTAATTCCCATTCGTTTCCCAGCGGTAGAGAAAGGCTGACAGGGGGGGCCGCCGCAAATGAGAAACGGTTCGCCGCGAGATAGACTCGTAGCGTCAAGCAAATCCGATTCGGCGATATTTCGTATGTCGCCGTCTAAGACCTTATGTCCGTTGGCGAGCATCGTCGCCACGCAGGCAGAGTCGGAGTCCTGACCGACGACTATCCTTAAACCGGCTTTTTCTAAGCCGATATCGAGCCCCATCGCTCCCGAAAAAAGGGAGATGACGTCCCGATTGGCGTCGTCTTCTTTGAATTGTGATAGATTCATTCCGCCCCTATCAAAAATATTTCCGCCGGGAAGTGCAATTTATGCCCAATGGAGCAATCTAACGCTTGCCTATATTTCCTACCGATGAATTACACGAATCAAAGCAGGGACTTAGCCTTTTCTTTAATAGCGTCGTTCCAATGCGTCTATCAGCCTTGATCCTATCGTTATTATCTATTGGTCTATAAATTGTATCCGGAAAATGTCAATCGTGTTTCTCTATTCATTAGCTAAACTTGATTTCTTGTCAATACGTGCGGATAATCTTTGCCAGGCGCTATCGAGAAAGGCCTGCATAGGAAAGAAGAGAAGGAAGAACGATGAAGGTTGTCACGCTGATAGAGAATTCGCAGGAGCGGCGCGTTTGCGCGGAGTTGGAAGCGGAGCACGGGCTCTCCTTCTGGATCGAGAGACGCGGAGGGGACGTTTGGCTCTCCGACGCGGGGCAGAGCGGCGCGTCGTGGCGCAACGCGGCGCGGCTTGGGCTCGATCTGGGGCGCGCGAAGGCGCTCGTGTTGAGTCACGGGCACTACGACCATACGGGGGGCGCGGTCGAGTTTGGGACGCGTTATGCGGAGGCGACGATCTATTATCAGAGAGGTGCGCTCGCGAAGTTGACGCACGGCGAGCGTTATATCGGCTCTGACGCGGCGTTGGGGACGCTTGCGAACGCGCGTGAGATCGTCGGGGAGGCGTCGATCGGAGAGGGGGTTTCGATCTTCGCGGGGGCGCGGGGAAGGCGCCTTTGGCCGCGAGGAAATCGGGCGTTGTCGGCGGAGATCGCGCCGGGTGCGGCGGCGCCCGACGAGTTCGCGCACGAGGAGTATCTCGTCGTCGAAGAGGAGGGGCGTCGCGTCCTCTTCTCGGGGTGCGCCCACAATGGGATTCTGAACGTTCTCGAGAGGTTTGCGGAGCTTTACGGGGGAGAGCCTGACGTCGTGATCGGGGGCTTTCATATGATGAGGAAGGAGGGTTACGCGCAGGAGGATCTCGACGGAGCGGCGGAGACGGCGCGGGAGTTGCGCAAGACGTCGACGATTTATTACACCGGGCACTGCACGGGGGAGACGCCGGGCGCGATTCTTCGCGAGATTATGGGGGATCAATGCCGATTCTGCGGGGTTGGGGCGACGATCGAGATTTGATGAAGACGCGACTGCGAGGAAAGGCAGGATCGCGGCAACTGAGCGATTACTCTTTGTCAAGCAGAGAAGCGGAGTCGGCGTCGAGATAGAGCGTCGCGTTGGGGAGAGTGCGCAAGATCGTCGCTGGGCACTCGGGAGAGACGGGGTCGAGGATCGTTTTGCGAACCGCTTCCGCCTTGAGCGGACCTGGAACGGCGCAGATTTGACGCGCGGCGTTCGCGAGGGTCGGAACGGTGAGGGTGATTGCCTGCGTCGGCGTTTCTTCAATCGAGGGGAAGCTCCCGTCGTTGACCTGCTGTTGGCGGCATTTGTCGTCGAGGTCGACGAGCTTGACGGACATGAAGTCGCGGAAGTCGGCGGCATGCGGGTCGTTAAACGCGATGTGCCCGTTCTCGCCGATCCCCATCACGACGACGTCGATCGGCCCTTGCGCCAAAATCGTCGTGTAACGACCGATCAAAAACTCGACGCTGTCCCCGCGATCTTCCGGATCGAGGTAATAGACCGCCTTAAAGGGGAGCTTTCCGAAGCAATGATCCTTCAGATACTGGGAGAAACGCGCGGGAGAGCCCGCGGGGAGCCCGATATATTCGTCCATATGAAGTGCGACGACCTTCGTCCAGTCGACGTGTTTGGCGGCGCAGAGGGTCTCGAGCGTCTCGTTTTGCGACGGCGCGGCGGCGAAGACGACTCGCGCTTCGCCCTTCTTCTCAATCGCTTCCGCGATCGCCTTCGCGGCGTCTCGACCCGCGCGTCTTCCTAATTCCGCGCGCGTTTCGCTTAGTACGACGCGCAATTTGTCCGCGTGAAATGTCTTAGCTGTCGCCATGGTACGTCTCCGTTTACTCGCTTTTGTAAAATAAAGAATCGCGTCGAAGCTTCCAGCGAGTTCGGGAGCTTCGACGCGTCGAAACTCTTCGAAGTCTCTTCGACGCCGTGTGTTTAGATCAATCGTAGGTGCGTCCGGTTACGCCCTCGATAAAGTTTTTGCGCGCTTCGCTTGCCAAACGACAGCCCCATTCGGTCGGGTACTCCCAGTTGACGCACGCTTGGCATAGTTCCATCGACGGAATATGAAGCGCCTTCGAGACGTCGCGCGGCTGCAGGTAGTGCAACGAATCGCACTGAAGCTCCTTCGCCATCTCGTCTTCGATCTCGGGGGTCATCTGCCATTTTCGGGCGAGCGCTTCGTCGGAGTTGACGCCTTCGATACCGTATTTGCGTAGCAGATGCCGCGGCGCGAAAAGTTCCGCGTACGTCGACATGTCGATCCCGTAGAAGCACGGGGAAACGATCGGCGGGCACGCGACGCGGATGTGAATTTCTTTGGCTTTGCCGATCGTCTTGATGCGTTCGATGAGGACGCGCATCGTCGTTGAGCGGACGATGGAGTCTTCGACGAGAAGGACGCGCCTTCCTTCCAGAACTTCCGGAAGGGGGGTGTATTTCGTCTTCGCCTTCGCGCCGCGCGTGTCGTTCCCTTCGATGAAGGTGCGTCCGCTATAGCGGTTGCGCATGAGTCCTTCGAGGCACGGGACGCCGAGACGGAACGCCATTCCTTCGGCGGCGGCGCGGCTCGTGTCCGGGACGGGAACGACGATCAAATCTTCCTTATCTTCAGGAGCGAGGTCGAAGCGTTCTTTGCTCCTGGGGTCGATCGTTTCGCCGCGGCGCGCCGCGTATTTCGCGATTTCCTGTTCGGCGAGCGCTTCGCCGAGTCGATGACGCGCAAGATAGACGCTCTTGCCGTCGAGGATGCTCGCGGCGTTCGCGAAGTAAATCCACTCGAAGAAGCACGGCGCGGGGCGTTTCGGCCCCACGTAGCGCTGGACGGTCACGGAGGGTTCGGAGACGACCTTTTCGCCGCCGCCGCCGACTTCTTTTGCGCCCGGCTTGACGACGATAATCTCGCCCGGCTTCACGTCGGTGATTTCGCTCGGTTCGAACCCGAGGTTGAAAAGGGCGACGCTTTCGCTCGCCGCGGCGAAGAGGTTGCCGTCGAACGCGTAGCAGAGGGGCTTGATCCCGTGCGGATCGCGCGCGACGAACATTTCGCCGAGGGCGTTGAGGTAGACGAGAGTGTAGGCGCCGTCGAGACGGATCGTATTGTCGGGATGAAGAATCGTTTTGCGGCAAACTTCGACGAGATCGCGTTCGCCTTCCTTAACCGCCGCGCAAAGATAATGCATGGAGATTT
>CAVGEG010000003.1:48548-68201 GCA_963628165.1 Paratractidigestivibacter sp.
AAGCTAAACCATTTGTTTTTCTTAATATGGGGACGTTCGAAAGGATGCGCGTAATTCACGTCGTCGCGACCGCTTGTCGCATAGCGCACATGTCCGATCGCCGCGGGGCCTGCGAGCGCGTCCATGATCTTCTTGAACTGGTCGCGATGATTCTGATGGAACGCCTCCGAGACGGTGCCGATTTCCTTATACGTCTCAAGGGGCTTCGCCCGCGACGGGTTATAGGAGGTAACGCCGGCGGAGAGCTGTCCGCGATGCTGCAAATCCAGAAGCATACGCGGCACGAGTCTCGAGACTTCTCCGGGACCACCCGCGGGACAAAGGGGGGATGTTTTGCCGGTTGAGAGATGATAAACCGCGACGACGCCGCATTCTTCGTGTAATTCGCCCATGGAACAGACCCGTTCTGGTCAAGCCTCTGCGTGGAAGGGAGGACGAGGCGCGCGTCAAAGGCGACGCGCTGAAAAAACCTGTCCGCACTTCGTCTATCTATCGGACGCCCGCGCCCGTCGTCATGACTTTTTTTGTAAAACCCAAAAGCGCCGCGCCTCCTGTTCTTATTGTACCGTTAATTCCAGCCGCGGAAAGGGGCCAGCGGAACGGAAATAGGAGAAGGGCGCGCGGATAGAAGCGTAAAATAAGAAAGAGGCGCGAAATGAACTCATCTCGCGCCCCTTTATATTTCTGACGTTTTTTGACGCCCGCGGCTTACCAGCCGTAGACGATATTCGACTCGATCACCTTACGCGCTTTCTCGAGATCGGCGCCAGTTTCTTTCATATAGATGCGGATCGCATGAAGCTTGTCGCCGGAAGCCTTCGAGAGGCATTCGCGCGCGGTTTCGCTCGTTTCCGTCGTTCCGGTGATACCAAGGACGGCCTTGGAGATAACCCACGCGTCGCGAGGACGTTTCGTTACGCGGATCGCGTCTTCGGTCGGATAGTTTTCCTTGAGGACGGCCTTGGCTCCTTCAGCGCTATCAGCCCAAGCGATAACGATGTGTGCCGGCGTTTCAATTTCAAAGAGCGCCATATTGTGATTCCTTCTAGCATAAGGTTTTTAGTAACAGACTTGCGCGCGGCGCGCCAGCCGCCGGTTCGTCCGCCATTTTTGACGTCATGAACCGACGAATAACTATACTAGCAAAACACGCGCCGAAACGGTAGATTAAAATGAAAAATTCATGGAATTCTCATTTCTCGCCGCCCGCCGCCCCAGGAAAAGGGCCGCGTCGGTCTAGTTTTATTCCACGGTGAAGGAGTGAACCGTCGTGTGGCGATACGTCTCGCCAGGCTTGAGAATCGTCGTCGGGAATTCAGGATGGTTCGGAGAATCCGGATAGTGTTGCGTTTCGAGGCAGAACGCCGAGTGCTTCTCGTACTTGTAGTCGCCGACGCCGGTGGAGCCGTCGAGGAAGTTGCCGGAGTAGAACTGGACGGCGGGTTCCGTCGTCGTGATCGTCATGACGCGACCCGATTTCGGATCCTTAACGACCGCGCAGGATCCCATTTCGCCCGCGGCTTTCTCCGCGAGGACGAAGCAGTGGTCGTAACCGCCGTTGAACTGTTTTTCCGTAACCTTGTCGATATCCTGACCGATCGGTTTCGCCGTCTGGAAATCAAGAGGCGTCCCTTCAACGGAAGCGACTTCGCCCGTGGGGATGAGCGTGTCGTTCGTCGGGAGGTACTTCGGAGCGTTCATCTGAAGGATGTGATCGCGAATCGTGCCGGAGGTCGCGCCGCCGAGGTTCCAGAAGGTGTGGTTCGTCAGGTTGATCGGGGTCGCTTTGTCCGTCGTCGCCGTGTAGTCGATCGTCAAGCTGTTGTCCGTCTTCAAGGAGTAGACGACTGTTACTTCGAGGTTGCCGGGGTAACCTTCTTCGCCGTCCGCGGCCTTATACTTGAGGGTGAGGTAAGCGCCTTCGAAGTCGGCGGAAACGCTCGCGTCCCAGATCTTCTGATCGAAGCCCTTCAAACCGCCGTGAAGCGCGTTGGGGCCGTCGTTCGTCGGAAGGGTGTATTCGACGCCGTCGAGGGTGAACTTACCGTTCGCGATGCGGTTACCGTAACGACCGATCAACGAACCGAAGTAGGGACGAACCGTCTGATATTCCGGAATCGTCGGATAGTTGCACGAAACGTTGGCGAGGTTGCCGTCGCGATCCGGAACGTTCATTTCATAGAGAACGCCGCCGAAGTCCAAGATCTTTGCCGAAACGCCGTTGGCGTTCACGAGCGTATAAGCGGTGACAACGTCGCCTTCTTGAGTCTGTCCGAAATATGACGAGGTAACGGAGTTCATTTTGACAATCCCATTGATGTTTTGCATACTCTGAGCATGCATGTTGCGCCAAGTTCGGAAAAAGCCTTGAGCGGAGACCGTCGACGCGGTCAAAGCCGCCGCGACGCAAACGATGACGCCCGCGATCGTCGATTTTTTCATGCGTATCTTCCTATCTGCTAGTATGTGAAATTGAGCGGAGCTCGCGAAGATTCATTCGAATTTTTCACGCCTAACCGCTAAAAACAACACGCCTAATAATACAACTCTTTAATCGTGATTCAATAGCGAAGCGAAAAAAAAGGAAAAATAACCGTTTTTTCCCAGAAATAAAGCCTCTAAACCGCCCCTTTTGAATCGGTACGCCACTTTTTTCACGACCTTCGATCCTTACAAAAAGAAACCCAATTTCCCTCCAAAACTCCTTGTGTTTTTTCTTTATCTTGCCGCGGCAAATTTTTTATTGAAAGTTTATGGAAAATGGGAGTTTTTGCTGTTCACCCCCATTTTACCGACTAGACAAATTCACGTTTTGTTCAAAAATTATCGATTAGACAAGTAGACGTTTTTTAAGAAAACGTTTTTTGGGGAAACGTTTCACCCCTAGACGGCGCCGCCCCACCCGGTCCGTCCGGCGCGTTGATGGTCGACCCTGCGTCGATTCCCTTACTGCCCCTTATTTTACTTTACTCAGAAAGGATGATGGGTCAATGAACCTTCAGTGTTCCGTTCATGATGTCAGCTTAAACGCTTACGAAAAATGCGTGGAAATCGCCCGAAACCTGTGGTGGAGTTGGCACCCCGAGGTTGTCGAGATCTTTAGCCTTCTGGATCCAAAAAGATGGCGCGAACTTGGGCATAACCCCATTGCGCTCCTCAACGAGTTCACTCCCGAGGTGTTTGAGCAACGCGTCCTCGAACTGACGCTTCAAGCGCGCATCGACTCCGCGTTCCGCCGATTCAAGAATTATGTCTCTCAGCGTCCGATTTGGGCGCGTCAAAACGCCGGCGTCTTGGGGTCGCGCCCCGTCGCCTACTTCTCTCTCGAATTCGGTATTCACGAATCGCTGCCGATCTACTCCGGCGGCCTCGGCGTCCTCGCCGGCGACCACGTCAAGAGTTGCAGCTGCCTCGGCGTTCCTCTCGTCGCTATCGGCCTCTTCTATGAAAAGGGATACTTCCGTCAGCAAATCGACGCCAACGGCAACCAGGTCGAACACTACATCACGACCGAAGTCGAGAACGTCCCCTTAGAGCCCGTCGAGGATAAGGACGGCAATCGCGTCACCGTGACCGTCGAAACGAAAGACGGCTCCATCCAGGCGAAAGTTCGCCGCGTCATGGTCGGACGCACGCCCCTCTATCTTCTCGACGCCGACGTCGAAGGCAACTCTCCGCAAGACCGCGAACTCACGAACGCGCTTTACGGCGGCGACTCCCGCACGCGCATCCGTCAAGAGCTCGTCTGCGGCGTCGGCGGCGTCAAAGCGCTCCGCGCTCTCGGCATTACCCCCGGCGTCCTCCACCTCAACGAAGGACACAACTCCTTCGCGATTCTCGAAGCGATCCGCCAGAAGATGGAAGATTGCGGCATGTCCTTCGACGACGCCGCACGCGACGTCGCTCAGCAGACCGTCTTCACCACGCACACCCCCGTCGCCGCCGGTCACGACTACTTCGAAAAGAGCCTCGTCGAACAAACCCTCGAGCCTCTCTACACCTCTCTTGGCCTGACCCTCGATCAGTTCATGGCGCTCGGTCGTCGCAATCCGAACGACGATTCCGAAAAGTTCTGCATGACGATCCTGGGCATGAAGTTGTCCCGTTACGCGAACGGCGTAAGCAACCTCCACGGCGTCGTTTCCCGACGCATGTGGCATTGCCTGTGGCCCGACAAGCGCGAAGAAGAAGTTCCGATCGGGCACATCACGAACGGAGTTCACGTTCCGTCGTGGATGGCCTCGCAGTTCAAGGATCTCCTTGAACGCCGCGTTCCCGGGTGGCAGGAAGAATCGATCGACCCGAAAGTCTGGGCGGGCGTCTACAACGTCGACCCCGGCGAGCTCTGGGAAACGCACTTCGCGCTCAAAAAGAGCCTCGTCGACTTCGCGCGTCGCAAGCTCGAGCGTCAGCTCGAACGCTCCGGCGCCGACGCCGCCGCTCTCGAAGCCGCCAAGCGCATCCTTGATCCCAACGCCCTCACGATCGGTTTCGCGCGTCGTTTCGCCGAATACAAACGCGCCTTCCTCGTCGTTCAAGACGAAGAGCGCTTCGACCGAATCGTCAATAATCCGGAACGTCCCGTCCAGTTCATCTTCGCGGGCAAGGCGCACCCGGCGGACAATATCGGAAAGGACGTCATCAATCGCCTGATCCGCGTCCAGCGCAACCCGCGCTTCGCGAACCGCGTCGTCTTCATCGAGGACTACGACATTAACGTCGCGCGCCACCTCGTCCAAGGCGTCGACGTCTGGCTCAACAACCCGCGACGTCCTCTCGAAGCGTCCGGCACGAGCGGACAGAAGGCGGTTCTCAACGGCGCGCTCAACTTCTCCATCCTCGACGGTTGGTGGGCCGAAGGTTACGACGGATACAACGGCTTCGCGATCGGTACGGGCAAGACGCACACCGACGTGCGCAAGATGGACGAGAACGACAACGCCGCGCTTCTCGAAACCCTCGAGAACGTCGTCATTCCGACCTACTACAACCGCAACGAACACGGTCTCCCGATCGAATGGATTCGCCTCATGATGAACTCGATCGCGACCCTTGCGTGGCGCTTCAGCTCGCACCGCATGGTCGCCGACTACGTCAATCACGCGTATCTTCCCGCCGCGGGCGGCTCCAGCGTCCACATGTATCGCGATTGATCGTCTCGATAATCGACGCGAATCGTTTATAGGCAAAGGGCTCCTTTTCTCAGCGAAGAGGGGCCCTTCCTTTTTGTCGTCATGGAAAAAACCTTGCGTTTTTCCCTTTAATTCGTTACAACGCAACCACCCTTTACAGTCAGTTTTTTTGTTACATAATGAAGGTAAAATAGAAAAATTAAGGTATTTTTGTTGAAATTCGTTGATTTTTGCTTTGCGTCGGTATAAAATACGAAGCAAAATAGTAAAGACAGATAGATTGATAAAGATACGCGAAAACGAAGGAACGTGAGTGATGCGTAATTTGTTTAAGAACGCGGCGAAATTCAGGACGCTCGGCGCGTTGATCGTCGGGATCGTCCTCGGCGCCGTCGCGGTTCAAACGTCGCGAAACGTCGACGCTCAGGCGCCCTTGTATCCCGGCTCGAACCAAGAGTCGATCGACCTGCGCCAGGCCTATCAGGCGGACGCCATGCCGCGCGTCGCTCCCGCAGGAACCGACAAAGCGCGCTTTTCGCGACCTCTTGAGGTTCCGCCCCTATACGCTTTCGATTCCCCCTTGGAGTCGGGGGGCCGACAAATCGTTTTGGTCGATTCCACCACGAAGCGCATTTGCGTTTACTGGGTTCGCGAGCGCGGCGCCAACAGCACGATCGAGCTCGTCGCGACGCGCGCCTTCGAACTCGACCTTAAACTCGAAAACTTCAACGGCGAGGGATTGACCCCCGCGCAGATTCGCGAACAACTCGGCGGCGCCAAATAGCGTTTGCCGCCTCAAAAAACACATAATATGTATAATCCCCCCGCGCGTGGTATTTGTTAATATTCGCCGCGCGCGAGGCCGACAATCGATAGAGCGGCGCGTCTGCTTTCGCATGGCGTCCTTGCGAAGCGGCCACGTTCGTTTCGGAGCTCTCACACGTTCTTTCGTTCACATATATTTTAGGAAAAGTCCGTTATGTACTATAACCTTCAACAAGCCGCTGACGTTTTAGGTCTTACGACCGGCGAAGTAAATCGACTTCGGGAACAGGGTAAGCTGCGCGCATATAAGGACGGCGCCGACTGGAAATTCCGCAAGGAAGAGGTCGACAAGTTGGCCGCCGACATGATTCGCGAGCGTTCAAAAGCCAATAACGACGGACTTCTCTCCGCTGAGGACGACGAAGAAAAGACGGCCTTCGCCGACTCCGCCGCCTTCGACACGATGTTCGATCAGGCCGGCGACGACCTCCAAGTCTCGTTGAACGAACAGAAAGCGGACGCCGCGAGCGTCGCCGATTCCGCTGAAGAAGCTTTCAATCTCTCCCTCGACGAAGAATCCGCGGACGGCGCCCTGAACCTCGAGAAAGAGCCTGCCGACGACGGTCTGACTCTCGCCGAAGAGCCCGCGGACGGCGGCCTCTCACTTGCGAAGGAAGACGAAAAAGAGGAAGACGGCTTGATCCTTTCGAGCGAAGATTCCGCGCTTGCCGAAGACGTCAAACCTTCCGGCTCCGGCTCCGGTAGCGGCCTGAGCCTTGACGGCGACAGCGGACTTGAGCTCCTCGGCGGTTCCGATTCCGGTTCCGGCCTCAATCTCTCCACGAGCGACAGCGGTCTTGAACTTCTCGACGAACTCGGATCCTCGAACGTTGATCTGACCGGCGACGATTTTGTCCTCGGCGGTTCCGGTTCCGGCTCCGGTCTCAATCTCAACTCCGGCGACAGCGGACTCGAACTTATGAGCGATTCCGACGGGGGCTTCGAACTCGATCAAGCGAGCGAAGATCTCTCCCTCGCGGATGAAGAGTCCGCGAAGGAAGACGAAAGCGTCTTCGAACTCGCGACCGATAACGCCGCCGCGGTTCTCAATCTCGACAAAGACGCCGACTCCGAAGCCGCCACCGAATTGGCGCCGGAAGAAAGCGTTTTCCAACTCTCCGACCAAACCGTTGACTCCTCGTCGACGAATCCTTCCGAGTCGATGAGCTCCGCCGTTTTCTCCGTCGAGGGAAAATCCTCCGATGCGACAAACCCCTTCGTCTCCGACGACGGTTCCGAAGCCTCTGACGATGAAGACTCCAACGGAATCTTCGGACTCGCTGAAGAACCGACCCCTGCGCCGACTTCCAGCGGCGATTCTCAGAGCGAATCGCGCTCGATCGACGTAGAAGAAGCGTCTTCCGACGCCGCGTCCCTCTTCACGAAGAACGACGACGAAACGACCTCTCCCTTCGGCTCCCCCGAAGCGGAAGCCGAGTCCTCTCCCTTCGGCGGTTTCGAAATGGAAGCCGAGTCTTCTCCCTTCGGCGGTCTGAATCTCGAGAAGTCGGAATCGGGTACGGACGACGGTTTCGGAACGTCCGATTTCGGCGCTTCTTCCTCCTTCGCCTCTGTCGGCGGCGCCGAACCGAGCTTCAACGCCGTGGATACGGGCGCAGCGTCCGCGGTCGGCGGCGCGCCAGCTCCTTCCACCCAGTTCGTCGGAAAAGACCTTTTCTTCCTCGTCCCGTGCCTCCTCTTCCTCATCTTGGCGACGATCGGCGCGTGCGAGCTCTGTCGCACTATCTGGAGCTATGAAGAAGGCTCCTTCGACCTCGGCGGTCCTCTCCTTGAAGCGATCGCCAAAATGGTCAACTTGATGTAGTGACCCGCATCTGAGGCGTCGGCGGCAAACCGGCGCCTTTTTCCATTTACGCGCCCCCTTGCGCCTTGACGCGGGGCGCGTAAAATTATCTAAATTTCCAAACCGTTCTTCTTGCGAAAGCGCTTTAAGCGGGGATTTAACGAACGATATGTCTGATAAAGTTTACGACGCGGTTATTGTCGGCGCGGGAATGTCCGGTCTCGCGGCGGGGGTGAGACTCGCTCAGTTCGACTATAACGTTTGCATCTTGGAAAAGCACGGCGTCATCGGCGGGCTCAATTCTTTCTACTGCCATAACGGTCGAAAATTCGACGTCGGGCTTCACGCGATGACGAACTACGTTCCGAAGGGAACGAAAGGCGGCCCCTTGTCGCGCATTATTCGTCACCTGCGCATGTCGTGGGACGAATTCGGCCTAGTACAGCAGAACGGCTCCTCGATCGCTTTCCCCGGCGTCGAGCTCTGCTTTACGAACGATTTCCAGCGCTTTGAAGACGAAGTCGCGCAGAAATTCCCCACCCAAATCGACGGTCTGCGAAAACTCGTCGCCGGGCTCGCCGGGTACGATCAACTCGGACTTGGAACCGCTGGAGGATCCGCGCGCGAATACGTTAGGCAATTTATCACCGACAAAAAGCTCGAGGATATGATTTTCTGCCCGCTTCTTTATTACGGGGGGGCTCGAGAGCAGGATATGGAGTTCGGTCAGTTCTGCGTGATGTTCCGTTCGATCTTTTTGGAGGGATTCGCGCGGCCTTTCGACGGTGTGCGCCATATCCTCACGCGTTTGCTCAAGCGCTTTAGAACGCTCGGCGGGGAGTTGCGCCTCAAGACGGGAGTGAAGCGGATCGAAGCGTCCCGAGACGGGAGCGCAGTCGACTGCATCCTTCTCGACAACGGGAAAGAGATTCGCGCGAAAAGGTATCTTTCGTCCGCGGGATGGCCGGAGACGATGAAGCTCTGTGGGATGGGAGATCGCGTGGAAGAGAAGACCTTCGGCAAGCTTGGCTTTGTCGAGACGATCAGCGTTTTGGACACGCCCCCGAAGAAGTTTGGGCACGACAAGACGATCGTCTTCTTTAACGACTCGGATCGCTTCGACTACCGCAATCCCGATTCTTTGGTGGACTATCGTAGCGGCGTCGTCTGCGTTCCTGGCAATTTCGCGTACACGGAGCCCTTTGAACAGAATATGGTGCGCATCACGTCGCTGGCGAACTACGATCTGTGGCGGAAATTGTCACCGGAAGCGTACAAGCGCGAGAAGCTCATGCAGTACGAGCGCACGGTCGCGTCCGCGGCGCGATTCATCCCGGAATTCCGACGCAACGTGATCGACGTCGACATGTTCACGCCGTTGACGATCCAGCGCTTCACGGGGCGCGAGAGAGGCGCGATTTACGGGGCGGCGGATAAGAGGTACGACGGTTTGACGCCGTTGCGCAACCTCTTCATTTGCGGCGCCGATCAGGGAATGGTCGGAATCGTCGGGGCGCTGGTGAGCGGATTGACGATTGCGAACAAATACGTCTTGAGCGACTGACGCGTCGGTCGCGCCGGGCGCTTGAAATAGGCTTTTTTGACGAACGCTCCGTTTTCTCGGGGCGTTTTTCATTTCTTGACGCGGGCGGGGAAGAGAAAGGGGGCGGGGAAAGATCGGAAAAAAAGGGATGAGGGGAGGAGTTTTGGGGGCGTCGTGTTGTCAACGGGGTTGCGGTTCGTTATAATTCAGATCGACTGTAACAACTTAGCGCGCGTAGAGAAGCGCGCGGAGACATTTGGGAGTTTAATGATGACACATGCAATGAAGACGCGCTTCGCCGCCGTTGCCATGAGCCTCGCCGCGATCCTCGGGACGGGCGCGGCGTTCGCTCAGTCCGTCGATCCGGATAAGTACGTTCCGCTTCCCCAGGGATTCGCCGACGATTTGGCGCCCAACGCGGTTCACGACGAACGCGTTCGACAGTATCTCTATCCGAAACGCGTCCTCTGGACGTCCGAAAAGGGCGTGAAGAACCCCGAGCTTTTGATGAAGCCCGTCTTGGGGCAGACGTCGACCGCGATCATGGGGGACGAAAGCCAGGCGTGCGTCCTCTCCGACGGCGGCGGCGTTCTTCTCGACATGGGGTGCGAGATTCACGGTTCCTTCCGCATCGAAGCGCGTCATCTCGTGCCGGGTAAATCGAGCGACGGTCAGAACGTGAAGGTTCGCGTGCGCTTTGGCGAATCGGTGGACGAAGCGAACGCGGAGGTTGGCGAGAAGGGCGCGATCAACGAGCATTCGACGCGCGACCAAATCGTCTCCGTTCCGTGGCTCGGCGCGATCGAATGCGGCGAATCCGCGTTCCGCTTCGTGCGTCTCGACCTCGTCGATTCCGACTCCAAGCTGATTATCGACTCCGCGCGCGCCGTCTTCATCTACCGCGATATTCCGCGTTTGGGACAGTTCCGCTCTTCGGACGAACGCCTCAACAAGGTCTGGGACGTCTGCGCGCGCACCGTCCACCTCACGATGCAGCCGTTCGTCTTTGAAGGCGCGAAGCGCGACCGACTCGTTTGGTACGGCGACTTTACTCCTCAGACGATGACCGCGCTACGCGTCTTCGGCGACAGCAAAGTCTTGCGCGACACGCTCGGAATTTACGCCCGCGAGACGTGGCCCCTTCCGAAATGGATGAACGGCATGCCGAACTACTCCCTATGGTGGCTCATTACGATCGGCGATCTGTACCGTCACACGGGGGATCCGGAGTTGGTGCAAGAGCAGTGGGATTACGTGAAGGGTCTTGTCCAGCAACTCTTGGCGCATATCGACGAGAAGGGTTGCGGTTCCTTCCCGAATCCGTTCTTGGACTGGCCGACGAACGACAACCGTCCGGCGCTCGATTCTGGGACGCACGCGATGTTCGTTCTTGGATTTGAGCGCGTGGCGGAGATGGCGCAGGTCGTGAACGACGAGGCGACGCAAAAGCTGGCGGAAGATACGGTCGCGCGTTTGAAGAAGTACGCGCCGTCGAACGTCGGCAACAAGCAAGCGGCGGCGCTTTTGGAGCTCGCGGGGCTCGAGCGCGAGGGTGAATCGAACGTCGAAACCCTCGCTAAGGGGGGCGCGAAGGGATTCTCCACCTTCTACGGGTACTACATGCTCGAAGCGCTTTCGCTCGGCGGTCAGAACCAGGTCGCGCTTGACGTGACGCGCGACTACTGGGGCGCGATGATCGACGTCGGGGCGACGACCTTCTGGGAAGACTTTGACCTCGAGTGGCTCAAGAACGCGGGGCGCATCGACGAAGCGACGCCCGAGGGGCTCGAGAGCCTGCACGGGGATCGCGGCGCGTACTGCTATGTCGGTCTGCGTCATTCGCTGTGCCACGGGTGGGCGTCGGGGCCCGCGGCGTGGATGAGCGCTCACGTTTTGGGCGTCGTTCCGATTGAGCCCGGCTTCAAGAAGGCGAGCGTCAAGCCTTTCCTCGGCGATCTCGACTGGGTCGAAGGAACCGTACCGACCCCGTACGGACTCATCGAAGTTCGCGCCGAAAAGGGGCCCAACGGCGAAATCAAAACCCAAATCAAGGCGCCCAAAGAGATCGAAATCGCGACCCCGTGAGAGTCGCGTAACGCTTCCTAACGGGCCGCGTTCCTCCAATCCGCCGCCGACCGCTACAAACTAGCGCGTTGGCGGCGGTTTTCATTTTATTTCGCGGAATTGAGGGAAGACGTTTAGTCGTCGGGCGATTTGATTAAAACGGTAAGCCTTAAATGTATATTTTCTTTTGTCTTACAAAGCGCCGACGCGCGAAGGCGAGATTCAATATGGCTGACGTTCCATGTTCTCTCAACGACGCGAATATGGATGAAGACGTTTTTTCGACGTCGTGGAAAAAGTCTGAAAGCAGTGACTCAATCGTCGCGACGGGTTTTCGCGCCCGAGCGTTTGCATGCTCCGCCGCCTCAAGAGCGTCACGCTCTCCGCGCATACCCAATACGCGGAGGATTCTTTCCCGGAGAAGATGAAGATCATGCGCAAAAGCTGATTTTTCGCGTGAAGCCGGCGCCGAGAGTCGCAAATTGGAGCGTAGGGGGCGTTTCCGTGCCCAAAAAGGGCTTTTTTTCAAATTTTTCCTACGTTTAGTAAAAATTATCGTTGAGAAGGCGGGGCGCCAGAGTAGAATTAGGAATATACGTAAGCTTACACATTTTCTAAATTTCAAAAAGCGTGCAACGCGCGAAAGCGAGGCTGCTCATGACAGATAGATCTAGTTTCGAAGGCGACGTGAACTTCTCACTCAAGTGGGAAAAGACTGAAAACGAAAACGCTATTGTCGTCACCGGGTTTACCGGAAGGGCGGAGTCCGTCGTCATACCCGAAACGATTGAAGGGCTTCCCGTTACGGAAATCCGCGAGGGTTCCGGCGTCGGGCTCTATCAGGAGGGCGCGTTCTTCGGCGCCGCTCAACTCAGGGAAATCGCCTTGCCTTCGACCCTTAAAAAGATCGGCTCCGACGCTTTTCTGCGATGCTCTCAGCTTACGTCTATCGTCTTCCCCGAAGGCCTGGAAGAGATCGGTTCCCACGCCTTCGCCGGGTGCCGTTCCTTGACGAGCGTAACTCTTCCGTCCACTCTCCGCGAGCTCGGTTCCGCCGCGTTCTCCTATTGCCGATCCCTCAAGGAAATTTCGGTTCCCGGTTCGGTGGCCGACGTTCCCCCCGGCGCCTTCGAAGGGTGCGAAAAGCTCCGCTCCGTCGTCTTAGGCGAGGGAATCTGCACCGTCGGCTCTCACGCATTCTGGCGATGCGACAGCCTCAACGCGCTCTCCCTCCCGGCGTCTCTCTCCGAGATCGGCATGGAAGCGTTCCGCGAATGCGGAAGACTCGTCGAAATCGCCCTACCCGAGAATCTCAAAGTCCTCGACGATGGCGCCTTCGGCTATTGCGACAGCCTCGAGGCGATCGTCTTCCCCCACTCCTTGCATAAGATCGGCGGCGGCGCGTTCCGTTATTGCGTGCGTCTCGACCACGTCGAGCTCGTCGACGGTCTTCAAGAGCTCGGCGACGGAGCCTTTGGAAACTGCGACTACCTCAAAACCGTCGTCTTTCCCGCGACGCTCAAGAAGATCGGCGACGGCGCCTTCAGTCACTGCGAGATCCTCCAAGACGCCGCTTTCCCCTCGTCCCTCGAGACGATCGGAAAGAGCGCCTTCATCTGTTGCAACGGGCTCAAATCGATCGTCGTTCCCGCCGGGGTCAAAAAACTCGAGCCGCGCGCGTTCGCCGGGTGCCATTCTCTCGCCGAAGCGACCTTTAAGGACGGCGTCGAGAAGATCGGCGTCGGCGCATTCGCCGGATGCGACGCTCTCGCAAAGGTCAACTTCCCCGATTCGTTGATTTCGATTGGCGCGGGAGCCTTCCGCGACTGCTATAGTCTGGCGGCCGCCGTCCTCGCGCAGCAGACCGATATTCAGATCGACTCCTTCTCGGGTCGCACTTCGATATGTCGGAAAAGTTGAGTCGCTAGCTCTGGGAAAAGGAAAGGAGGCAGACGATGGGGTTTAACGTATTTGAAACGCCAACTAACGACCTTGAAGCCTCCAAACTCCTTGTCTGGAGGGTCGACGACGACGGCGCCGTCGTCACCGGTTTTCAGAGCGCCGCGCGGCACGTCAGAATTCCTGAAACGCTCGGCGGCGCCCCCGTGAAGAGAATCGAAGGCGTCGGGAAGAAGAATCCTCCCGGCGCGGCGTATCTTCGAGGACTCTGGTTCCCCGATTCTCTCGAAACGATCGGCGAAGGCGCTCTGGCGCGATATTCCGCGCTGACCCTCGTCCGCTTTGGTTCCAACCTGCGCGATATTCAACCCTTCGCTTTCTATATCTGCGCCAACTTGCGCGAACTCGATTTACGCTCCACGCGCCTCGAAACGATAGGCGACGACGCCTTCTTCGGCTGCGCTTCCATCGTCTCCCTCTCTTTCCCCGCGACCCTCCGCTCGATCGGGTCGAGCGCCTTCTCTGGATGCGTCAAAATCGCTCATGTCGACGCCCCCCGCGACTCCCTCGACGTCGACGTCAAAACCTACGCTTTCCACGGCGTTCGCGGCCCAGTCCAGGTCGTCGACGGAAAGCTCAAACTCGGCGCGGAAAGGCTGCGTTTCTAGCCCTCGCGCCGACGCGACGCGCGTTCTCGTCGACGCGCGAGTTCTCTTCTTGACCCTCTCCTTTTCGTGCATAGGCCGCGCTACGAAGGCTATCTCTAGGGAGAGCCGACGGTTTCTACGGCTCGGAAAGGATAATACGATGAGCTCCGATCTCTTGGCCGACGTCTTTCTCGGCCAGCGCGGCTTTGTTCACGCGCTACTTCAAATCTTTGGCGAAAACGCGATTCTTCTGCGAGGCGACGGGGCGCGGCTCCGCGTGACCCTCGCGCGTTCCGACGACGTCGAACGCAAAACCGACGGCGTCGGGAACGAACTCTTCGACCTCTACCGCGAAGGGGTTCACGCCGCGATCTCCGCCGTCGGGCTGACCGCGCCGCCGACGCCGGGGCGCGACTTTCTCCTCATGCGCGACGGAAAATACAGGATCGAACGCGTCGAGACGTGGCGCGCAGGGGGAAAGATCGCTGGGTATACGGTCGACGGGGCGTTGGAGGACGCCGAGGAGGGCGATCGATGACTTCTTCCGCGTACGTCGCCGCGTATCTCTGCGCCGGGATCAAGCGACTCGCGGCCCTCGGCGTCGACGTCTCGCGCGTCTTCGCCCCGAACGAACGCGCGGCCGCTGTCGGCGACCTATACTTTCAGGTCGCCGCGTCGAGCGTCGACGCGACCCTCGATACGGAGCGACAGCGCGTCGCGCGATATAACGCGTCGATCGTCGTCAATCTCCGCGAAGGGGAGGGAACGCGGCGCGCCGACGCGATCGCCGACGAACTCCTACGATTCTTCAACGCGCCCGACGAAGGGGGACGCGGGTTCTCCATCCCCCCCGACGACGCGTCAAAACGCCCCGCGTTCGTCTACGTCGACTCCGTGCGGCGCGATCCCGCTAAGCTAGAAAACGGACGATTCCGCGTTCCCTTATATCTTACCTTGGAACTTCATGAAACCTGACGCGCTTGCGTCGTTACGAAAGGATTTTGATCATTATGGCTGGAAAGAATTTATGGAAAGAAGAGGGCGTCGTGCGCAAAAACTCCCTCTTACGCGCTAAGCTCACCCTCGACGTCAAGAGCTCCGCGAGCGCCGCGACCGCTGAGGTCGGCGACTACTACGAGTTCAACTGCAAATCGAAGACCGCTCCCGCATGTTCCGCCGCTCCCGTATGGACCGACGTCACCGACAACCCCGACGAGCCGACCGGATACGCCTACGCCGGTAAGCCCGAGCAGTTGGAGACGATCACGCTCATTACGCGCACGCCCCTCGAATTGACTTACGGGGGGCTCTTGGAGCATCAGAAGGCTGGGGACGTCTTCACGCTCGCGTACACGTACGACGATCCGCACGAGAAGTTGATCTATACGGTGAGCGTCGCGAACTGCCAGATAGTGGACGTTTCGCCGAGCGCCGGAGGAAACGACGCGGGGTCGGAGACGCGAATTCGCGTTCTTCCGGAAGGGGGCGCGGGGGCGAATATGCCCGTCGTGTCGACGAATCCGAGAAGCAACGGGTAATCGCGCGGTCGAATTGACGAAAGGAGACGTTTATGTTTGATATCGACGAATTTATGAACGCGGCGAGTTACGACGAAACGGCGGTCGTTCGCCGTGGAACGCAGGAGTTCCGGATCGTGCGCCTCAACGGCGCTCAGAGGCTGCGCTTTAACGATTTGACGACGCGGTACGATCGGACGGTCTACGCGCTCGCGCACGGGCTGCTGAGCGGCGCGGAGTCGAGGCCGATCGGGGAGGAGAACGCGGCGCGTTTTCTGGAGCGGTTTGGGGCGTTGGCGGAGGCGCTCTTCGCGGATATTTTCGAGTTGACGCAAAGGTCGCTGGAGAAGGAGGCGGAGATATGGCGGGAGACGCGAAAAAACTGCGGCGCGGCTCCGGGGAAGGATACGCGGGACTCCTGCGCCGCTACGCCATGCGCCGCGCGATGACGCCGGGTCGACTCCCGACGCGACGCGAACTGATCGAAGACGCCGCCTATGCAGAATGGGCCGCGAAGGGAAACGCGCCGCTCGACGAACGCGGCGCTCTCCTCGTCGCTATTTGGCGACTCCTCGGGCTCCTTGCCGCCGCCCAAGGCGTCGATATGCGCGAAGAGGCCCGACTCGCCGCCGATCCCGAGGCGATCCGCCCGCGCCCCGCGCCGCACGTCGACCCGCGCGACGAAGAGGACGAAACGAGACGCGCCTTCGCGCCGATCCTCGCTCGCGCAAAACGCGCTCTTGAACGCAACGCCTTAAAGAATGAAACAAAGGAGAACTCATGAAAGAAAAAAATCGCTTTCTAGGATCCGCCGACGCCATCCCTCCGCGCGTCAAACTCGAATCTCGCGAACCTCGCGCCCCGACGGGCAAACTTGCCGCGCAGTCGAAGACGTCCCCGCGTCGCCCCGCGGAGTGGCGCGTTCCCCTGAAAAAACGACTCGAGACGCAGCTCTTCGCGCAATTCGCGAACCTCGCCGCTCGACTGCGACGCCGCGCTCCCAAACGCTCCTGCGATCGATTTGACGCCGCGGCCTTCGAGAACCCCCGATTCCGCGATTCCGACGCGTCGTCGCGCCCCTTGCGCTCAGCGTACGACGCGCGGAACCTCGACGCGCCCCAACCCGCGCTCTCGACGCGACGCTTCCCGCTCCCCAACGCGCGATTGCGTCGCGTCTCCGACCCCGCGGAGACGGCGTTTCGCGCGTTCCCCAACGCCCTTCGCGACGCCAAGCGTTCCCTAAGCGCCGCGCTCCTCATCTCCCCCGGCGCGGCGCCCTCGACGTCCGCGCGATTCGCGACGCCGACCGCGTCAACCTTCCAAATCGCGTCGTTCCCCGCGCTTCTCTCGACGCCGCGCTTGCAATCGACTCGCGCGAACCTTCGCGTTCACGAGTCGATCGGCGTCGCCGCTCTCTCCGTAGAGCCCAGAGCGCCCGCGGCGTACGACGGCGCGACGCGGAATCCGCGCTTGGAATCGACGCCCTTTCCTCGCGCGACCTTACGCGCCGCTCCCGAAGTCGGCGCCGCGTCGCGTCTCGATGGGAGAGAAGACGCCGCGCTGAGAGTCGACGCGACGCCTTCGTTCGACGTTACGCGGAGTTCGTCGTCCTTCCCGTTCTCGTCCTCCGTGATCCCGACGCTCTCTCGCGACGCTACGGCGTTCGGAGAAGACGCGCTCCTTGCCGCGCCGCAGGAGGCGTTCGCGCTTTCGCGACGCGGCTCTGAAGCGCGTTTCGAGACGGCGGAGGGAACGCGCGACGGCGGCGGCGAACGGACCGGGGATACTATTGACGCTCCTTCGTCTAGCGTTGTTCGGACGCGTCTTGCGGCAACTCGAGAACGCGACGATAGCGTTCCGAAAAAGGACGCGTTATTCTTCGTTCATGCGGCGAACGGCGACGCGTCGACGCAACCGGGCGAGGTGAGGAAACGCGGCGTTAGCGTCTCGACGCCGCGCAATCGTTCGACGGTTCGTCGTCTGCGTAGCGTGGCGCGTTGGCGATTTCAGACGCAAGGCGCGGCGTCAGACGCTACGGCGTTCGCGCCGACCTTCCCGACGCGCTTTGAGACGCGACGCTTCGCGCTCGATCGGAGCGATCGGGGCGTCTCGACTCTTGGCGCGGACGCGTTGGAGGGGCGCGAACGCTTCCGCGAGGCGCTCTGGGACTCGTTCGTCGGAGACGATCGAGGACGCGTCGAGACGGCGTCGGGGAGCTCTACGGGGCGCCGCGACGCGCAGGCGCCGTGGCCGAAGACGGAGACGTCGCGTGAGAGCGCGAATTTGGCGACGATCGAACGGCTCTTGAAGGAGTCGCGCGACACGCTCTTGAATTTAGCGCGCGATTCGAAGGGGGGATGGTCCCTCGACGTCGAATAGCGCGGCGAAGACTATATGTAAAAGAAAGGAGGCGTCGCGCCGATGGGGTGGCGATTATTGAGACGAATTGAGCGCGGCGGTCGCGTCGCGGAGAACTACGAAAAGGAGACCGACGAAATATACGAGCTTGACTCCGCGGAGGACTACGACGCGTTTCTCGTCTCCTTCAAGAAAAGGGGGGGAATCGTCGTCGAGAAGCGGCGCGGACTCTCCTACTACTACTGCGTCGAAGACGTCGAGGTGACGCGCAGACCGCCGACCGCGACGGGGCGCGTCCAGGCGGTCGCGACGCTCCGACTTTCCCTTCTGCGCGGCGCTCAAGGGGACGCTCCCCCGTGGGATCTTCCCCCCTACGCGCTGCGCGTCTCGACGAAATCGATCGAAGAGACGACGTCGCGATTCTACCCCGGCGTCGGCGATATCCTCGTTCCTCGATCGAGCTACTCTCCCGTTCCGTTGACGAACACGGCGGGGACGCGGATCCCGACGCGAACGACCCGCGGCGTCTCCCTGATCGAGTTTGCCTACAACGTCCCCGTCTCGGCGTTTGATTCCCGTCTCTTCTGGCAGGCGCAGGGGAAGATCAACATGCTGACCGTCACGGTCTGCGGGATGACCTTTCCTCCGCGCACGATACGTCTGGAGTCCTTTAACATGCGCTACATGACGGCGACGACGCAAACGCAAGACGCGAGCGGCGCGACGACGGAGACGACGTGGAAGTACTACCGCGTCGACGTCGCGCTCTTGGCGAATCCGCAGTCGTACGACCAACTCTTCGCGAATACGGGGCTTCACGTGAAGCGGAACGGGAAGTTGTCGAGGATATGGCGTTGGACGGGGAGCTCGGGGGCGCAATATGGGACGTATAAGGAGTACCAGGCGTCGGGATCGCGCGACGGGGAGCCGATCGCGGAGCCCGCGCCGTTGGACGCGTCGGGAGAGAACGTCGCTCCGGTCGCGACGTGGCGCGTAGGGTCGCCGTACGAGCCCGCTGATTTCAAGGCGCTCGGGCTCCCGACGCAAGGTCCGACGCAGTGGAGCGTTCCGATCGTCGAATGAAAAGGAGCGGAAAGAGTCGAAGCGCGATGAGCGCAAAGAGGCGTGAAAACGCGTAGAACAGAGTCAAGAAAGGAGAAGAAGAATCAGGATGAGAGAGTTAAGGATGACGCGCGAAGCGGCGCGTGAGGTTGTCGCGGCGGGGACGTCGGAGTCGGAACGCGCATGTTACGACGCGCCCCCTTTCGCTGAGGGGTGGACGCCCCCGGCGGAGACGAGGGCGTGCCGTTTGCGTTCCGCGTGGCGCAAGACGGAGGAGGGGATATGGCGCGCGAAGGCGGTTTTTCTCGACGACGCGACGGGGCGCGAGAATCCCGACGCGATCGTCGACGTCTACTCGACCGCGGGGGGCTCGCCTCCGGAGGGGGAGCCGTACGAATGGACATTTTACGCGACGTGGCGCGGAAGGTGGGAGTCGACGCAGCAGCCGGTGGAACATAAGCCGTATATCGCGGGGGACGCGATCTCGGTGGGGATTTACGACTCGGGTCTTGGAGGGATACCGATCGTGAATATGGGGGTGTGCCGCGCGCAGATCGCAGGGCAGAACCGCCAGGAGACGAAGACGCTCTTTTTCTCGCCGATCTGGTTTAAGTGGATCGCTTCGTCCCTCGATATCGCGGGGAAAAGCGAAATTGCGATTAGGGCGAAGACGGTGGAAGTCGTGACGGATATCGTCGACGGAAAGCCGACGAAGGAGAAGATCCTCGTCCTAGTCGGCGCGAACGATTCGTAACGCGCCGGAATGTTGAATAGGCCTTTTCTCGAAGGATAACGCTTCGGG
>CAVGEG010000003.1:68211-78958 GCA_963628165.1 Paratractidigestivibacter sp.
GATCCGCCATGAAGAGGGGGATATTTAAGACGTCGTCGTCGAGTTTCAGGTTTTCGAGGGAGAAACGGACGCGGAGTTTCACTTGCTCCGGGTAGAGTTCCTTAAACTTTTTGAGACTCTTGCCCGCGATATTTCGATCCGATTTGACTTCCACGGGGAGCGCGTCGTTTTCGCGTTGGACGAGGAAGTCGACTTCGTAGGGCGGGTTGGATTTGGTCCAGTATCGGGGCGGGGAATCGAACTGGGCGACGAGGTTCTGGAGGACGAAGTTTTCGGTTAAGGCGCCTTTGAACTCGGTGAAGAGTCGGACGCCGTCGTTGAACGCGGTTGGGGCGAGACGCGCGAGACGGCGTAGGAGCCCGACGTCGGCAAGATAGAGCTTGAAGGCGGAGAGGTCGTCGTACGCGGAGACGGGGAGGCCGGGCGCGGTCGATCGATAGACCTTGTGCGCGAGCCGCGCGTCGACGAGCCATTGGAGCGCGTCCTCATATTCCCGCGCTCGAGCGCCCTCTTTGACGACTTTGTAGAGGAATTTCTTATTTTCCCGCGCCAGCTGAGACGGGATCGATTTCCAGACTAGAAAAATCTTCGGAAATTCGTTGGGTCTAGGATACTTGGCGAAATCGCGCTCATAGGCGGCGAGAATATCGGAGAGGACTTTTTCGACCAATTTTACGTCGCGTTCCGCCGTCCATACCATGACGGGCTCGGGCATACCGCCAGTGACGTAGTAGGACTTGAGTTTTTCGCAGAGGAGGTTGAAGAACGCGTCGGGGAGCGGCTCGAGCGCGTCGACGCGTTCTAAATATTCCGCGAAGTTTCCGTCGCCGTTCGCGACGAGGAATTCGGAGAAGGTCATCGGATCGACCTGCATGAACTCGACCTTCCCCACCGGAAAGGACGCGGGCCGCGCAAGGGCGATTCCAAGGAGCGAGCCCGCGCACGCGACGTGATATTGCGGGGCGTTTTCGCAGAAATATTTGAGGGAGCCGAGGACTTTGGGGGCGTCTTGAATTTCGTCGAAGACGACGAGCGTCCTTTCGGGGAGGATGCGATTTCCCGACGCCATCATGAGGTTTTGCAGAATGCGGTCGACGTCCTTCGTCGTTTCGAAGAACTGCTTGTATTCTTCGTTTTCGTCGAAGTTGAAGTACGCGACGTTCTCGTAATAGAGCTTCCCGAACTCCTTTAAAAGCCACGTTTTCCCGACCTGACGAACCCCTTTCAAGATCAACGGCTTGCGATAGGGGGAGTTCTTCCACTTGACGAGATTTTGTAATAACGACCGTTTCATTGGCTTATATGCCCCCTTATTTTCACATAAAAGTGTGACGGACGTCGCATTTTTCTTGATAATTATGTGATGAAACTCACATTTTTATTATATTGCGTCGTCTCAAGAAAGGGAACGGGGCATTTTTTTAGCCGCCCGTTTGACATACGGCGACGCGCGGGCAAAATGAAGGGACGGGCTCGGCGCGACGCGGCGTCGATTGCAAACGCAGGGGCGAGAGGAGCGGAATATGGCGAAGAAGAAGACGGCGACGACGGGGAACCTCGGGTTTGAAGGGATAATTTGGGACGCCGCGTGCGAGATGCGCGGGAATTTGGACGCGTCGGAATATCGCTCGGTCGTGCTGGGGCTCGTCTTTCTGAAGTTCATCTCCGACCGTTTCCAGGAGCGATACGACGAATTAGTCGAAGAAGGGTTGGGGGACGAAGAGGACGAAGAGGCGTATTGGGCCGATCGTCTCGTCTTCGTCCCTAAAGACGCGCGATGGGACGTCGTCGCGAAGGCCGCGCACACTCCTGAGATCGGCGTCGTGATCGACTCGTGCATGAGAAGCATTGAAGAGAAGAACGACTCTCTCAAAAACGTCCTTCCGAAAAACTTTGCCCGCGAGGAGCTCAATAAGGAGATGTTGGGCCGGGTCGTCGACCTTTTTTCGAATCTCAAAGTCTCCGATCACGCGCAGGAGAAGGATATTTTAGGGCGCGTTTACGAATACTGTCTGGCGCAATTTGCTTCCGCCGAAGGGAAGAACGCGGGGGAATTCTACACCCCGTCGTGCGTCGTGCGAACCCTTGTGGAGATCTTGCAGCCTTACGAGGGGCGCGTTTACGATCCCTGTTGCGGCTCGGGGGGAATGTTCGTTCAGTCGAGTAAGTTTATCGAGAGTCGCGGGGGGAATATCAGCGGGTTGTCGGTCTACGGTCAGGAGGCGAACGCGACGACGTTGAAGCTTGCGAAGATGAACCTTGCGATTCACGGGATCGAAGCGTTATTTGGGGAGGGGAACGCGGACACGTTCCGCCGCGATCTCCATCCTGATCTAAAAGCGGATTTCATCATGGCGAATCCCCCCTTCAATTTGAAAGGATGGGGCGCGGACGAGCTTGCGGAGGACAAGAGGTGGAAATACGGCTTGCCCAGCGACGCGAACGCAAACTTCGCGTGGTTGCAACATATGATCTACCACCTTGAGGACGACGGGCGCCTCGGCATGGTCTTGGCGAACGGCTCCTTGTCTTCGCAACAAAACGGGGAAGGAGAGATCCGTAAGAATATCGTCGACGCGGATTTGGTCGACTGCATCGTGTCGCTTCCTGGCAAACTCTTCTACTCGACGCAAATTCCCGCGTGCCTTTGGTTCGTTTCGAAGGGGAAGAAACAGGCGAAGAAGACGCTCTTTATCGACGCGCGGAAACTCGGCAAGATGATCGATCGCAAGCACGCCGAGTTGACGGACGCGGACGTCGCGACGATCGCCGATACCTACCGCGCGTACGTCGACGGAACCCTTGAAAATCAACAGGGCTTCTGCGCCGTCGTCTCCACCGACGAAATCGCCGCGCAAGAATATATTCTCACCCCCGGTCGATACGTTGGAATTGAAGAGCAAGAAGAAGACGACGAACCCTTCGAGGAGAAGATGACCCGCCTCACCTCCGAATTGTCCGAGCTCTTCGCTAAGTCTCATGAGCTTGAAGCGCAGATTAAACTACGTCTGGGGGAGATTGGGTATGAGATTTAAGAGATATACTCTTGATCAGCTTGCAACTATAAAATACGGAAAAGATCAAAAAAAGGTTGTTTCTGAGGACGGAACGATTCCCATATATGGTACAGGCGGACTGATGGGGAATGCGACAAAAGCCTTGTACACGGAGCCTTCCGTTTTAATTGGAAGGAAAGGAACCATCGGAAAGGTTAAGTTTGTCGATCACCCATTTTGGACGATAGACACTTTATTTTACACTATCGTCAATACTGAAATTGTTTTACCAAAGTATTTGTATTATGCGGCTTCTTTAGTTGATTTGAACAACTATAACGAAGGAACTACTATTCCAAGTTTGAGGATCGAAACGTTAAATAGATTAGAGTTTGAAATTCCTTCGATTGAAGATCAAAGACTAGTTTTGTCTTGTTTAAACCCTTTAGACGAGAAAATCGCCCTCAATACGCAGATAAACGATAATTTACAGCGGCTTAGAGCTGAACGGCAGAGACATCAATCTCGCCAGACATGAGTTGGGGCAACAGTGAGTCTCTCATAGTAGCAAGTTTCAAGTTTTCTCGATCTGCATTGAGCATGGCATCGAACAGTGGGGAAACTAAGGCATCAAACTTTTTTAGTGTAACTTTATCTGCTTTGGTTGCAGGAAATGCCTTCAAAATATCTGTTTTGAGGTTGGTGAACACGCTACCATTACCTAAAGAGACCAATTCTTTTCTGATATGCTTGAAAAACAGATAGAGATAATACTTTGATAACTCGGACTTGGGGAAATACAGCCAACCGTCATGAATGCAAGTATCAACATCAAGGATTTTAGGAATACCCGGTGTTGCGCTGTTTGACAAGACCAGTTCACCAGCGTGGAGAAAAACAGTTTTTTTCAAGCCTTCCTCCTTGATATGCTCCTTGATCTCAAGCACAAAGGGACTACTCAGAGAAGTTACATCCGAGATTTTGAGCCAACGAAGTCCAGAATCCGATAAAAAATCCTGAATGGGGCGAGGTGAGCCTCCGCGTTTAATCTCAACAAATGTTCCCAAAGGAGCATTCGTCCATTCTGATGGTTGGATGCCGCTCCATGGATCGTAATCAACAAACCACGACTCAAACAATGCGGTTGCTTGTTGCTGTAAATTATCGTTTATCGCATCGTTTTTCTCAATTTTATCATCGACTATGGCAAGCATTCGTGCAATTTTACGTTGCTCCTCAATACTATTCGGGACATTAAGTTCAAGGCCAGTTATATCTGCACGATTGACTGAGCCAAATACCGTTCCACTCTCTTTTTTGAGAAGCCGGGGCATGCTGAATTTTAGAAGGTAATACAAAAAGTCCTGATTTCCGTTCTTCATTCTCAGGCTACAAACGCCGCGACCGAGGCACATATCAACTGGAGTAAGATTTAAATCTCCTACCGGGGCACGCACGCTCATAATAATATCGCCAGCTCTTGCCACTTTTGTAGGCATAGTGGTATATGTATCGAATACGGGGCGTCTTCGCCCAAAAGTCCTGTTGCCCTGTAAGAAAGGCATTCCCAAGCCTTCGGTATTGAAGAACTCAGATTTGGGGGATTGCCCCATGGTCACCTCTGCAATGTCACCTAAAACGCATTTCATGGTAACTCCTTCCTACCCCATAAACTTCCGGTGAGCGAATTTAACGTTTTGTTGTTTCACGATAGCGTAATGCATCGTGGAATTGATTTTCTGGTGCCCGAGGAGCTTTTGCAGTAGTTCGATGGGCATTCCCTTTTCGATAGCGTTAGTCGCCATCGTTCTTCGGAACTTATGGGGGTGAACCTTTTCGAGGTTCATCCTTTTTCCGAGAGATCTGAGTCGCGCTTCGACCCCGCCGATCATGAGGCGGCGCCACGGCGCTTTCAGCGACACGAAGAGCGCGGGGGCGTCGTCGACCCGACTCGACAGATAATTCTGCAAATGAATTTTCGTCCGCGCGTCGAAGTATGCAAGGCGCTCTTTGCTCCCTTTTCCGAAAACCAAGCATTCCCGCTCCTGAAAATTCACGTCCGAACGATTCAACGCCACAAGCTCCCCCACGCGTATCCCCGACGACGCCAGCAGGTCGATCATCGCCAAATCGCGCGGCGTCGCGCACGCGTCCCTCAACTCTTCCAACGTCTCGTCCTCGTACGTCTCCTTCACCCTCTGCGCTCCCTTCACCTTCTTAATCCGCCGCACCGGGCTCTTTACGACGTAGTCTTCGTCCTCAAGCCACCGGAAGAAGCTCGAAAGAACGCGCCGGATATTGTCGAGCGTTCCCCGACTCGCGCCGCGTTCATCCCCGTACCGCGTCAGATACGCCCTCACGTCCTCCGTCGCGACCTCCGACGCGCTCTTACCCATTCCCGCGAGCGCGCGCGCGATCGTCGACTCGTAATACCGCAGCGTCTTCTCCGACGCGCCCTCCAGTCGCTTCGCCCCTAGAAATAGACGCGCGTAATCCGGCCTCCGCGAGGCTCCACCCTCCGTTTCTCGATCCCCGCGCAACCGCACCTCGTAACGCGACGCGACCCGTCTCACCGCCGACTCCAACTCCCGCGCGTCTACCGTCGCCACTCCCCTGACTTCCGCCATGATTTCTCGGATCATTCGTTCGCGCATCTCTCGTCTCCTACCTTGCTAAATGAAGGTATCGTAACGTTTTGTCCGCGACGATTGAACGTAAAAAACGCCCTGGGCGTCAATTTCTAACGCGAAGGAGTTGCAATTATTCGAAAAGCGTGTTTTAATAAGCCCGAGACGTACGCGCGGGAAATAGACGCCGCGTCTCTCTGTTCTTTACGCCCCAAGGGAGATTCGCAATTGGAGATTTCGGAATGACGCCCTCGGAAAACGTCCTGCGCAAGAGCTTGCCCGGATCCTTCGACGAAGAAAAGTATGAAAAAGCTATCGTCGCGTTGTTCTGCAATATGGGGTACGAAAGCGTCGGCGGCTCAAGTATCGCGCGCGACGTGAAAGAACCCCTCTATCTCGAGAATTTGACCGATCAGCTCAAACTCCTGAACCCGAACCTCCCCCGCGAAGCGCACGACAAAGCGCTCGAAAAGCTGCGAACGATCGAAGGGGGAACCCTCGCTATGCGCAACAGGATTTTCATGGACTATCTCCAGAACGGCGTCGCCGTGTCCTATCGCGAGAATGGCGAGGAGCGCTCCGGTATCGTCTATCTCGTCGACTTCAAGAACCCGGAGAGAAACTCCTTTGTCGTTTCCAGACAGCTCTCCGTCAAGGAAAAGGGCAATCGGCGATTCGACGTCGTTCTCTTCGTCAACGGGCTTCCCCTCGCCGTGATGGAGCTCAAATCCCCGTCGCGCGAGGAAACCGACTCGTCCGACGCGTACCTTCAGCTCCGGAACTACATGAAGGATCTTCCAAGCTTCTTCGTCTACAACGCGATCTGCGTCATGAGCGATATGTCGATCTCCAAAGCGGGGACGATCACCTCTCCCGAAGATCGCTTCATGGAGTGGAAGACGAAAGACGGAAAGCGCGAAGACTCCAGGTTAGCGTCGTTCGACGTTTTCTTTGAGGGAATCTTCGCCAAGGCGCGGTTCCTCGATATTCTCAAGAATTTTCTCTGCTTCTCCTGCGACGGGGTCGACGAGGCAAAGATCCTCGCGGGGTACCACCAATATTACGCGGTGCGTCGCGCGATCGACAAGACGGTCGAGGCGATGAAGACGGACGGAAAAGGGGGCGTCTTCTGGCATACGCAAGGGAGCGGAAAATCTCTCTCGATGGTCTTCTACGCCCATCTCCTGCAAGAGGCGGTCGATACCCCGACGATCGTCGTCCTCACCGACCGCAACGATTTGGACAATCAGCTCTTCGCTCAGTTCGCAAAATGCCAGGACTTTCTGCGTCAAAAGCCCGTTCAGGCGACGAGTCGAGCGCACCTGCGCGAATTGCTCGAAGATCGCCGTAGGAACGGAATCTTCTTCACGACGATGCAGAAGTTCATGGAGTACGACCGACCCCTTTCGCAACGGCGCAATATCGTCGTCATGGCGGACGAAGCGCACCGCGGACAGTACGGGCTCTCCGAGAGGTATGAGACGACGTTGGACGAGGACGGAGAAGAGCGTATGAAACGCGTCGTCGGCGCCGCGCGGCTTGTGCGCAATAGTTTGCCCAACGCGACTTATATCGGCTTCACCGGCACCCCGATCTCCCAACGCGACCGATGCACCCGCGAAGTCTTCGGGGACTATATCGACGTTTACGACATGTCCCGCGCCGTGAGGGACGGGGCGACCCTTCCGATCTGCTACGAAAGCCGCATGGTTAAGCTCTCCCTCGACGACGAAACGTTGGGGCTCCTCGACGCCGAATACGACGCCATGGAGGAGGAGGCGGACAAAACGATCGTCGAGAAGAGCAAACGCGCCCTCGGAAATCTCGAATCGGTTCTGGGCGCCGACGCGACGATTAACTCCCTCGTCGGCGATATTCTCGAGCATTATGAGAAGTATCGCGAAGAGCTCCTCACGGGGAAGGCGCTAATCGTCGCGTATTCGCGCAAGATCGCGATGAAGATCTATCGGCGGATATTGGCGCTTCGTCCCGATTGGACGGAGAAGGTCGCCGTCGTCATGACGGAGAGCAATTCCGACCCGGAGGATTGGCGCGAGATCGTCGGAGACAAACGGCGTCGCGACGAATTGGCGCGGAATTTTAAGGACGACAACGACCCGTTGAAGATCGCGATCGTCGTCGATATGTGGCTAACGGGCTTCGACGTTCCGTCGTTGGCGACGATGTACGTCTTTAAGCCGATGAGCGGGCATAACCTGATGCAGGCGATCGCGCGCGTCAATCGCGTCTTTCGCGACAAAGAAGGGGGGCTCGTCGTCGATTATATCGGGCTCGCTGCCGCGCTCAAACGCGCGATGAAAGACTATACTCGAGAGGATCAAGAGTCCTTTGGCGATCCCAACGTCGCGGAGGTCTCCTATCCTAAGTTCAAGGAGAAACTCGCCATCTGCCGCGAGCTCCTCAGCGGTTACGACTACTCCGTCTTTATGAAAGTCGACGGTTCCCCCGAGTCGAGTTTCATTCAGGGAAAGACGATCTCGGGGGCGGCGGACTTTATGTTTGCCCCCGAGAGGAAAGAGGCGCGGGAGAAATTCATGAAAGAGGCGCGACTGACGAAACAGGCGCTCTCCCTCTGTTCGTCGGTCGCGAAGGAGCCCGAACGCGTCGAAGCGGGGTTCTTTAACGCGGTCTGCGTCTTCTTGACGCGCGTCTCCTATGGCGGGACGGAAAAGAAATATACGTGGCCCAAGGTCAGCTCGCGCGTCGACGATCTCGTCAAAGAGTGCGTCAAGAGCGACGGCGTCCTGAGCGTCTATTCCGATTATGGCGACAATAAAGGCTTCTCCCTCTTCGACGCGAAATTTCTCGAAGAGGTTCGCAAAACGGAGCGGAAGAACTTGGCGTTTGAGACGCTCAGAAAGATCGTCGCCGATAAGATCAAAAACTACCGACGAACGAATCAGTTCAAAGCGAAAAGCTTCAGCGATATCATGCAGGAGGCCGTCAATAGGTACGTCAACGGGCAGATTACGAACGAACAGGTGATCGAAAGGCTCGTTGAACTCGCCAACGATCTCATGAAGGAGAAGGAAAAAGGGGAAGAACTCGGGCTTACTCCGGAGGAATACGCCTTTTACGAAGCCGTTTCCAAACCCGAAAATATCAACGACTTTTATACGGACGAACAGCTCGTCGCGCTCACCAAGAAGCTAACCGAAATCCTCAGAAAGGATCGCACCATCGATTGGTATCATAAAGTGCAGTCGAAATCAAAAATGAAGATGGACGTGAAGAATTTGCTAAGAGAGTTCAAGTACCCGCACGACAAGATGAACGGAGTCATTGCCTCGGTTATAGAGCAATGCCGACTAATGGACGCCGCCGAAACGGACGACGTCCATTAGTTTGACGATCTCTTGAATCGCGACGGACGCGACGCCCTTCATTTACCAGGGGGCGCCCATACCCCGTGGGGAAAAATCCTCTATACTGGAAGAGAACCGCGTCCCGGCGAATTGCGATCGACGGGCGGGGGGTAAGGAAGAATCGGCGCGTTGGAGACCTGGAAGGTTGGATCGCGCCCCTGTTAGACGAGACGGAGGAATATCGAGTCATGGTCAATTTGCTCTTCGTATGCCACGGGAACATCTGCCGCAGTCCGATGGCGGAATTCGTGATGAAGCGCCTCGTGAGCGACGCGGGGCTCGACGCCTTCTTCCACATCGAATCCGCCGCGCTTAGAGACGACGAGCTCGGATCCCCCGTGCATCGCGGGACGCGTCGCGTCCTAGAAAAGCGCGGGATCTCCTGCGACGGAAAGACCGCCCGAAAGGTCGTCAAAAAGGATTACGACGCCTTCGATCTTATCGTCGGGATGGACTACGAAAACGAAGGGGATATGCGCTATTACTTCAAAGACGACCCCGAGAATAAATGCCGCCTGCTCCTCTCCTTCGCCGGATCCAATCGCGAGGTTTCCGATCCCTGGTATCACGGCGACTTCGAACAGACCTACGCCGACGTCTGCGAAGGGTGCGAAGCGCTCCTGGAATATTGCCGAGAGAACCTCTTAAACCGCTAATTCGCGCAAATCGCTAAGCCCATTGAATCGTTAATCTGTCGATACGCATCCCCCAAAAAAAGACGCTCCGACCCCCGAAATCGAGGGACGCGAGCGTCTTTTTTCGCTTTTTTCAAAATATTTTTCGACCCTTTTTTTACTAAAAAAGAGTACATTAAGATTATGAAAGAAGTTGCGCCGCGCTCTTTTCAACGCGTTAATTTCCCCTTCGAAAATTTTTGAGCTCTATTTTTCCGGGCTCCGACGCGTCGACTCGGCGATTAAGAACCGCGGAGTCTTTTTCGGGGTCTCAAGCGATTCACGTCGGACTCCTTTTTTCCCGAACGAAGTCGCGTTTTTCTTTCGATTTTAACCTAAGACTTTTCGAGTCCGTTGTGTCGTCGGCTCTTTCTTGACTTGATCGAAATCCTTGATATAATGACAATTGGAAACGAGTATTGAGTTGTTCCTTTGTCGTCGTCGGGTTTACTCAATTCTTGGCGCTCTGCGCCTCGCTAATCTTTCAGAGGAAAACAGCCGTGAATAGTAATGTTACGGAATTAGTTCTAATTCTTGATCGGAGCGGTTCGATGCAACCCTACTCGCAGAGTACGGTCGACTGCTTCAACAAGTTTATCGAAAAGCAGAAGCGGGAAAATTCGGGCGCGGTCTACGTCTCCGTCGTCCTTTTCAATCAGGATCGCGAGGTTCTCTATAACCGCGTTGGGTTGTACGGCGTCAGGCCGATGACTCTCGAAGAATTCAGCGCGGGAGGAAGTACTTCCCTGTACGACGCGCTCGCTTCCGGGATCCATTATATCGGCAAAGCGTACAAATACGCGTCCCGCCGACGTTCCCGGCAAGACGATCTTCGTCGTGATCACCGACGGCGAGGAAAACTCAAGCCGACTCTATCGTCTCGACGAAGTCCGGAAGATGGTCGAACGCGAGATTCGAGAATACGGATGGGAGTTCCTCTTCTTTGGCTCTAATATTCAAGCGAAAGAGGTCGCCAAAGCCCTCGGTATCAAAGAAGAAAACGCCGTCGACTATATCTGCGACGAAATCGGCTCCGCCGAAACGTACGACGCGCTCAATACCTT
>CAVGEG010000004.1:0-15865 GCA_963628165.1 Paratractidigestivibacter sp.
ACTGGCTCCGTCGATTTGGCAGATTCCTTGAAAGGATCGTCTTCCGCAGGATCAGGCGCAGGAACGGAGGACGCTTCTTCGGGCGCGGCAGGCTCCGTCTCGGAAACGGTCGATTCGTTCGATTCTGGCGCGCCCTGCTTGCGAGACTCCTTCGCGATGATGAGAAGGCACAGAATGAGAATGAGGAAAACGAGAATACCCAAGACGATCATTTCGGACGACAAGAAGCTCCTTTCCGGGATGGAAAAGGAATCGCGGCGTCTTTTAAGTTGCGGGGCAAAATTACGCGCCTTAAAGCCTGTTGAAACAAATTTCATAAACTCGACGGGATAGTTTCCGACAAGCCGATCCTCCTTGAGCCTTTTCCTCAGGTCGCTGGGAGAAACGGCTTCGCGTTCCCCTTTGGGAAGGACAAGAAAAATCGTCTTCATCGAACCGTCGTCAGAAGCGTCGTCGTGGTCGAAGCGCGGCGGAGACGCGGTCGTTCGGCGTTGCGATTTGTCCGCGTTTGGTAGAGGCGAAGACCCGTCCGACTTTTTGCGATCCTCTCGTTTCTCGAGCGAAACGCGCGCCGCCGACTCCGTCGGGGCTTCGAAAAACTCTTCGTTCAAATCGGGAACTGGATCGAAGTCGATATGACGATCCCCCGCTGTTCCTCCGTCGTCGGAAGAAGACGAAGGTCTTTCGTCAGGTAAGAGGGAGTTATCTAAAGTCATGACGAGATCCTCCTAAGCAATATGCGCCGTCTACAGAAACATTCAAAGCGTCTTCTGTTATTATCAAGTATGTTAAAAACACGTCAACCGTGACGCCGACGTCTCGGTTATTTCGACGAGCCCAAATCGAAAAAGGGCGTGAGCGCGCTTTCCTTGAAGGAGCTCTCGTTCTCATGTAAAATGAGGGGGAAAATCGACCAAAAACCGGAGGGAGTCATGGAGTATGCAAGGCGAATTTTAGAGCTGATAAACGTCGTATACCACACGTTTAGAATGGATTACCAGACGGGCGTTTCACTATGGAACGACGAGCCGAAAGCCTTTCTTGAAGCATGCCGCAACGAAGCTCAAAAACGCGGAGTCGACGTCGACGCCCTCTTCGAGGGAATAGGAATAAAGGAAATTCGAACGATACTTTTCGCCGTCGGCGTCTGGTATGGAGGCTTTGCGTTTCCATTTTATTCCTATTCGGCTTTGTCTATGGCGCTCTTGGTAATGTTCAGGCGCGACCCCGAGTTCGAAAAAGACTACCGCAGGTTGTCGATCGGCGGTCTCGAATCTGGCGGTTACCTGTTTCTCGAATGCGAGATTTTTAAGAACCAGGTTTGCGCCTATGGAGACATATTCCGCGCCCGTCACCAATACATGCCCTCGCTCTTCTACGACAGGATGACGAAGGGAACGAGCCCTCTATGTAAATTATCGATCTCGCGCGTTTTCAAATATCGTCTCTCGGACACTCTCGTAAGCTCCATCGAAGCGCCCCCGCCGGTTCTTATTGAAATATCGCTACGACGTCGAGCAATCGCGATTCACATGGATGAAATGAACGCGGATCCCTCCGTAACGGAATTTACTCCTCTTGCTTTCGAAAAGCTCATTTCCAATCTCTATATTCCCGCGGAGAAAGCGCGACTTGTCCTTAACCATCCTAATTCGCACTTCATTCGCTACGAGCACGACTGCTACGTCCCGACCAACCTACGCGGAGAACCCCTCTTCCCAACGAAAGATCTTCCACGAGAAGAGAAGAGCTTCAATTCCGAGCCCTGCGACGAAAAATGCGACGACTTAGGCTTTAACTTGATCAATAATTTTCCTGGCGGCAAATCGGCGTTCCGCACGTTCGTCCGTGAAATAATCGCCAGAATCGACGCGACGCCCAAATACGATCTTATTCGACCGTTCGACATGTACGCCGAATGCTCCATGTCTCTCCTCAACTTAATCTATTCGTACAAACTCACCTTTTTTGGTTCGCCGCTTCAATACCCCAATCTTCCAGAAGACGCCGAGTTGGATTTGGAAATTTTAAAAGACGCGTACAAAGGTTCCTGCTATATGTTCGCGCTAAATCCGCTATGGTCTCCCCCGGGAGGAAGCGACTGTCTACGTCTTCCCCCAAGCGGAAGCGACTATGTTCCTGACCCTGACTTCTTCTTTCAACCGCTCCATGACAATCCGCCTCGCGAGCAGTCGTGGCTGACGCCGCCGAATATGTATAAATACCGCAACGCGATCCTTCGGTACGTCATAAAACCAATCCGTCAATACCGACCCTTACCTTCCAACAAAAATATCGAAGCGCCAATGTCCTTCTACAGAAACAAGATAAAGTTTCACTACTCAGACAAAGAGTTACAATACCCATTTCATAGGATTGTTATGAGGCTTGAACTCCACAGGGAGTTCGATCCAATCCTATCGTCTGTTCCATGCAAAGAATACGACGGCGCGATGACTTTTAACGGAGAACCCTTCAAACGCGTATTCTTTCCTACGACTGAAGGTTTTCAGTTGTCCGTTGAACGCCAGAAGAACATCGATTATAGAATGACCGACACAAAAGAACCAAGCGGCGACGCGGAGACCCCCGCGGAAGAAATTACCATGGAATCTACCGCGTCCGAAATAACCGACCCTTCCCGTATTTCAATGAAGGGCGTCCCCGTCGATTCCGTCCGCGTCTCCCAAGCGCGCGGTAAAAACAAAAACAATAAAAAACTCTTCATCACCTGCAAAGCGATAAACCCCAACGAAACCAAAGAACCGGAAGAAATGGAAGCAGTCGAAGAACTCCCCCGCGGCGCCAAAGAGCTCGGCGACTTCCTCCGCTCCCTCTTCGATCAATCGTACGTCGTTTTGTATTACTCGAAGCTCTTGGAGCGGCGTCCCGATCTATTCCGTCCCTTTGACGCGATGTCGTTGCAGGGCGTTCGCGACGCCGTGCGCCAGGTCGCGCAGACCGTCTTTCCGGAGTTGCGCGCGGGGGATCAATTCGTCGTTCTCAAAACCGACGCCGAATTGGAAGACTTCGACCTTCTCTGCTTCCAGATCGTTCTGCGCTGGGGAACCGCGCGCGCAACGACCCCCGATGAGCTCGCGAAGGATCTCTACATTCCCTTGAGCATTATCAAAAGAACGCTTAGCGCGGGCTCCGAATTCACGCAGGTCGGCACGAAAAAGTACGCGTGTCAGCAGGCGGCGCAGGAAACGCGCAAACTCCAGGCGCAGGAGAGTCGCAAACGTTTCGCGGAAATTCAACTCGCCAAACGCGTCGACGAGCTGATCGACGAAAACCACCTCTTCGCATATTACGACAAAATTCTGGAAGCGTCCCCGTGGCTTAAGGCGTGCGGAATCCGCGACGTCGAAACGCTCAAAAGCATGTTGGCGAATATTCCCAAAGAAAGGGAAGACGGCGAGGCTCCGCGCGAACTAACGCTTCACGACGACTACGTCGATCTCGTTCAGTTCAACGACGCGACGCTGGAAGAAAAGACGCGACGCGCCTTGCACGCGCGGTGGGCGCGACTCCCTTTCAATAAGAAAGAGCTTGAATCGCTCAACGCGCACATCGACGAATTTTGCGAAGAGCGCTCTCATCTCCCGGAAGCGTCCGTCAAAAGGATGACGTCCTCCGTCGTCTTGTCCAAATTAACGATGAGGTCGATCCTGAAGCAGCGCCTTTCGTCCCTCCGAAGCAGACTCTTGCTCCCCGCGGAGCTTGTTGGGAATACGATTCGCAACGCGCCGAATCTCTTCCAATTTGACGAAACGACGCAACTCTTCACCCTTCTCAATGAAAAGGGCGAGCCCGCGACGCACCTCGACTCGGTGAGAATCATCTTCCGAGGCTACGACGGATCGTTGACGCCAGAAGGCGCGAACGCGGCGGCGGAAAAAGTCGAACCGCAGGTCGAGCCGACCCCGAATTCGGCGCAGGAATCGACCGAAACGACGCCCCCCGAGAGCGCCGCGACGCAGAGCGAAAACGCGACGTCCGAAAGCATAGCGTCTCAAAACTCCTCTCAAGACGCGCCGACGCAAGAAGAGACGACGGAGACGGTCGCGGCGACCTCGGCGGAAAGCGCCGACGCGACGCCCGAGAACGCCGTCCCCCAAGACGCCGCGCAAGAGACCGTCGTCACGCCCGAGCCGAAAGAGACGCCCCGCGAACGCCTCGTCAAAGCGGTGAGCGCGTTCGTCGAATCGGGGGCGAATATCCTCTATTACGCGACCCTCTTAGAACGGAACGCGACGCTGCAAAACGCGTACCGCGACGCAAACGCCCTTCGCGGCGAACTCGAAGAAGCGTTCCCGAAATACGAATACGGCGTCAATTTCTTCGAGCCCGCGAAATCCCCCCGTTCGGAAGACGAAAAGATTCTCCTCGAACTCCTCACGCGTTGGGGATCGATCGACCGCCTAAAATTCGACAAGCTCGCGCGGAACTTCTGTATCCCCGCGGCCCTTCTCGAACGCGTCCTCAAGGACAAGTCGCAATTTTTCGAATTCTGCGGGAAGGCGCGTTACGCGATCAAGGCGAAAGGGCGCGAAGAAGGACGGCGTCTCCTGGAGAAGGTCGACGAGTTGCAAGAGCGCCTTCGTCGGGAGATCAACGAACTCCTCGACGTCGAGGGAACGATCCTCTTCTATTCCGCGTACTTCCAGCGCAACGCGGATTGGTTGCAAGAGATCAAAATCGACTCGGAGATCGCGCTACGTTCACGCCTCGCCCGCGAACTCCCCGACCGCGTCTTCTATCAGGTCTACTGCGAAGGAGTCGAATCGACGCTCCGATTCCGCGAAAAAGTCGCGCGGACGCTCGTCGCAGGCTGGGGAAAAAAGCCAATGCAGACGATCGACGAAATCGCCTCGCGCGTCTATGTCCCGCGCGAGTACGTTCAAGGGACGTTGGAATCGTCCTTCGATTTCATTTTCTGCGGGCACGACAAATATCGTCGCGCATGATTTGACGTCCGCGCAAGAAAAGGAAAAAGCTCCGGTCGCAGGGGACGACTGGAGCTTTTTTCGTACGCGTGGAGCGCGTTAGTAGTTGTAACCGACTCCCGCGACGACGCCGTGCGCGAGGAAATCCGTTTTCTTACCCGCGACGAGACCGGAGTTATACCATCCGTTGAATTCATAGCCCGCGCGCGCTTCGAATCCGTTCGTTTTCCACGACAAGCCGAGGCTTGCGTCGACGGAAGGCGTCAGGTACGTTTTCGTCGTTTCGTCGAGGACGACGAGCTCTTCTCCGCCGTACGTCGTCGACTTCACGCGACCCGCGGCGAGTGCGCCCGCGCCTTTTCCGTAGACGCCGAGGCCGTATCCGAGTTCGATTCGCGTCTCGAGCCCAAGACGTACGCCGTATGCGTTAAGGCGCGATCGGGAGAAGGAGCCGGTCCAGCTCGATTCGCTCGTTTCCCTAGTATCGGACCACAGAAGCGCTTCGTCGTTCGGATCGGACTCGTCTCCTTCCATGACGGCCAGTTCGCCGAGAAGCTCCGACGTCGTCGACGCGTGGACGCGGTTTGCGCCGTAAGAGTATTCTTCGTTGAGCTGAGTCCACCTGACGCCGCCAAAGAAGCGCACGTCCATAGTTCCCAACTTCGTCCATCGACCGATTTCGAGATCGATCGCCTGCAAATCGGTCTTCAGTTTTCCTTCGACGTCGGCAACGTCAAAGCCGTCGAGATCTTTCAGTCCGTCGGCGAACTGGGAAGACGTCGCGAACGCTTCGTCCCCTTCGTTAAACCACGTGAAGGTTCCGATCAGATCCCATCCGGCGAGGGAGCGGAAACCGACGCGACCGCGCAAACCGATTCCTTCGCTTTGAAGATCGGTTTCCGAATCGGCGCAGAGGACGCCCGCGTCGGAAACAAACGCTTTGTCGGAATCGGTCGTCCAGTAGAGCCATTCCGCGCCGCCGATGAGTCCGGCGGTTTTCGGCGCGCTAGGAGCCGCGTTCAAACCCCAGACGCTTGGTTCGGGGACGACGTATCCGGGGTCGGTATAGATTGGAGTTGGGCGCGGCGCGAAACGATTCGGAACGCCCGCGGAGCGCGGAAGCGCCGGATAAACGGGGCGCGCGGCTTCGGGCATAACGTATGGTTGGGGAGTCGCGACGGCGCTCGCTAAGGCGGAAGGCGCGACGGAAACATACGCCGGACGCGGACGCAGAAAACGCGGCGTCGCGAACTGGTAGACGGGGCCGTATGTCGGCGCGGGGTTGGCTCGCTGCGCGGTTTGCGCGGGCTTCGACTCGGGAATGACGGCGAGGCCGACGTCGGCGGAAGGCGACGATCCGGTCGCGGACGCGGGTTCGGGAGACGGCGCGGCTTCGACGACGGGTTCAGGGTCGGTCGTGGGAGCGGGAGACGGCGCGATTTCGACGACAGGTTCAGGGTCGGCAACGGGGGTCGGATCGACGAGAGGTTCCGCGTCGAGGGCAGTGGTTGGATCGGCGAGAAAATCGAGATCGTCGTCGCCAAGGGATTCGCTTTGAGGCGCCAAATTCGGCGCGACAAAGGTGGCGCTCGGCGCGATTTCTTCGGCGGCGGCGGACGTTTCGTCGATCGGCGCGGGGTCGAGTTCGGCGTTCGACAATTCGGGACGCAATTCTTCGAGGACGCTTTGAGAGAAATTGGAGTCGTATTCGTCGGAGTCGTCGAGGAGGTCGACGTCGGCGGACGTCGTTTGCGGAACGGTCGGAATTTGAGGCATGACGGTAGTCGTCAAAGTCTGAGCCGGAATCTCTTCCAAGGTCTCGGGGAAAGGGGCGACGCCGGGGACAGAATCGCCGAGCTCGTCGACGATGGCGTCGACTTGGCGATTCGAGGTAGCGACGGGAGGTCTTGAGACGCCGAACGACTGCGCGGCGGGATGCGCGACGCTTTGCGAAGCGGCGCCGTCAACCTGCTCGGCGGCGACAGCCGGAACGGTTACGCTTGGCGCGTATTGCTGGAATCGCGGATTCGGAGCGGCTTGTTTCGGAGCCGATTGAATCGGACGGTTGAGGACGCCCAGTGTGTCGGGTACCTCGATCTTTCGAGCAGGACGTCGATTCTTCGCCTCTTTGGCACGTCGCTGCGATTCTTCGAGAATTTCAAGCGCCCTTTGTTTCTGCGCGTCCATATCGACGGACGCGACGTCTTCGGCGACGCTCGTTTCGGTGAGAGAGCGTTCGTAAGAGCCGACGCGCGAAGGCTCGTCCGCAACGCCGACGGAAGGCGCGACAAAGACGGGCCCGACCGTTTTATACGCGGATCCGGAGCGTAAGGCGTTCGTCGTTCCGACGCCGTTGGCGAGGTTCGACGAGGCGCTTTGCGCGTTCGCGTCGACGGACGCGCCGAGAGCGACGGCGAGTAAAGTCGCGCCTAGCGTCGTAAAATGTAACCGTTTCATGATGATCCCCTGATATCAAACGCCAGCGCAAGCGTCGTCGCGACGCGCAGGCGAAACTCGCATATGTCGACCCCACGCGCAACCACGACGACCGACACAACAATCAAATCTGTTAGCTTTGATAAAATCGTCATATCTTACCAGTTTGTTTTAATCTTTTTGACGAAAATTTCCCGTTTTTCTTCAATATCCGTCAATAAAGAGCCGAACTAAGCGCGCGCGCCTCCACTCTCCCCCCCATATTGCGCAAAATAAAGGAATAAAAGAAGACGAATCAAACCTCCATTCCTAAAAAAAGGAGGAAAACTTGCATCTGATTCGCATTTTGATAGAATGAAGAGAGCGCGCGCGGTTATCGACGCGCTTCGGTATAGATTCAACCCTTGGAGCATTGGTATGCGTATTGAACGTATTGACGGTTATCTCGTGCGAATTCCGCTAAAAAAAGAAGTACGTTTCGCCGACGCGCCCGCAACATATTGCGAGTCCGTCGTTTTGAGACTCGAAGGCGAAGGAGCGGTCGGCTGGTCTGAAGTGAACCCCGGCGGCGCTCCGCTTCTGACGTCGGAATGGTCCGGCTCCGCGTATCTTACGCTTCGCGACTGCGTGGCGCCTAAGATTGCGGAACTCGGTTCGATCGCTACGGTCGAATCCCTCCAAAACGCCTACGCGACTATTAAAGGGAACAATCACGCGAAAGCTGCGGTCGAACTCGCATGGCAAGATCTCTCCGCCAAGCTTCAGAACAAGCCCCTTTGGAAGGCGCTCGGCGGCGAAAAGAAGCCCGTAAAACTCGGTCTGATCTTCGATCGTTCCGTCGAACGCGAAACCTTCTTCACCGAACTCGCGCGCGCCGTCGACGACCAATTTGGACGCATCACCCTCAAGATGCGCCCTGGTTGGGACGTGCAAGTCCTCAATTTCGCAAGGATCGACTCCCCCTCGTGGGTTCAGCTCCAGGTCGATATCGAAGGCGGACTCGACTTCGACAAGCACTCCGACACCCTCTATCGCATGGACGACTTCTTCCTCAACTTCGTCGAACAGCCGTTCAATCCGCGCGACTTCGTCGTCCACGCCATGCTCAAAGACAACCTCCGCACTCCGATCTGTCTCGACGAATCAATCGAATCCCTTGAAGACGCAAGAATCGCCCTCGATTTGGAATCCTGCAAGTTCATCTGTCTCAAAGCGGGGCGCGTCGGCGGACTCTCGAACGCCCTGAGCATCGCAAAACTCGCGAAGAACAACGACGTTCAATGCTACTCCGGCTTCGAACTGGGAACCTCCCTCTCCTGGCGTTACGCCCTCGCGCTCGCCGCCGCGGGCGGGTTCACACTCCCGACCGACTACGCGCGGTTCAACGAACTCTTCGATTACGATCTCGTCGAACCGATCGTCCCCGTCCTCGTCGAAGAACCGGGAAACGAAGAGAAGAAACGTCCGCCTCGATCCTTCAAGTACGCCGAACTCTGGGACGAACCGGGTATCGGCGCGGAACCGGATCTCGAAAAGATGAAGCCCTATATTCTCGACAGCTTCACTCTTTCGCGCTAATAAAAACGCAAGCCCTCGCGTGGCGACCCGCTCGAGGGCTCTTTTATTTCACAAACTAGCGTCGAACTCGCGCTTTGACGAAAGCGCTCTTTCTCGTCACGCCAAATTCCAACGTCGACGCAAGATCCAATCGATCGTCGTTAGAAGAACGAACGCGACAAAAACCGGCCAGACGTCGTAGAGGGACGTCTTCTTTTCATGATAATCGACAATCGTTTCGCGTTTCTCCGCGAGCTTGAGGAAATACTCCTCCAACGCGTCGGGCGTCAAGACGCTCCCTTCGGTCGTTGCGGCGAGGTTCGTCAACGAATCGGGATCCGCGCTGGGATCTTCAAGCTCCAGATTACGATCTCTAACGAGGAATCGCGCGCGCGCCGTCTGCAAAACGGCCCCAGTAGCCGAGAGCAAGGACGCCTCGATCTGATAATCCCCGACGTTCCTTCCCCCCGCGGCCTCTCCGTGCCACGTCTCGTCCATACGCGTCAACTCCGCGTCGCGACGCGATCCTTCGGGATCGACGATCTGCGCGACGACGCTCGTTTCCTCAAGGGTCTCCCCTTCTTTAGGACGATACGCGATCTCGAACGAAGGGCGTTCGCCGGGAGTAAGACGCGTCGACTCCATCTCAATCGCGAGTTCCCCTTCGAGGAGTTCGTCCGTCTTCGCCGTCCACAAGAGTAGCTGACGCCAGAATTTCGCGTGCTCCGCTTCGCGCCCGCGCATGCGCCAGCGCCACGTCGAATCGGTCGCGACGACCGCAACGCGCCCGAGCCCGTAACGTCCGGCGACAAGAAGCGGAACGGTCTCCCCCCTCGCGCCGACGGGAGTCGCGCTTAGGAGCGTCGTAGCGCCGCGTTTGACGCGTCCGACGCGGTAGACGCTCGAGAGGGGCGGGAGCGCGCGCCACGCGTCGAGATTCTTCTGACGATCGACGTTGAGCGAAATCGCGAACGAATCGCGCGAATCAAGCGCCTCTTGCGTCGGAGTCGCTAAAAAATCCCCAAAATAGCGGTACTTTTCTTCCCCCGCGCTCTCATAATGCGACAAATCGACGTCTAAAGGAGCGCGATCGCTCGAAAAAATTTCAACGGGAAAAACGTCCGCGAGGGGCGTCTCCGCGTATCCTCCTAAACCAAGCGCGCGTTCCCCGGCGACGACAACGAGCCCCGCGCCCTCTTCGACGCGCTTCGCGAGCTCCGCCAACTCCTCGGGCTGAAAGGTCGTCGAGTCGGCGTCTCCTAGGATATACGTCGCGTATTTTCCTTCTTTAAAGAAGGCGCTACCGAGAGATTTGCGCGATTTCGTGAGGATCTCGACGAGCTGCGCTTCCGTCTTCTCGGGGAATTTCGCGACGAGGGACGAAACGGGGGGGCGCCAATATTGCACGAGGACGTCGGAGGAAGCGTCGAGCGCGGCGCGAAGAAACTTCTGTTCGTAACGGCGCGTTCCCTCGACATAAAGGGTTTTGACGCCCCCGTCGATCGCTTGGACGAAAGCGCTCATTTCGTTATTTGAGTCGAGAAGTTCCCCCTGAAGGACGGGGGACGAAACGCGAAGTTTCCATTCTCCGGGAGTCGAGGGCTTGCAGAGCAAGCGCCAGGGGATCGTAGCGTCGTCGGACGCAGGGGTAAGGGTCGTTTGCGCGACGACGGTCATGACGCCTGGGGCGGTCTCGAGTTCGAGATTCAAGGGGATTTCGCGTCCTTTGAGGCCGATGGCGCGGAGTCGTCCTGAGACGGCGAGTTCGTTCCCGACAAAGACGCGGTCGTTGGCGCGAAGTTCGGCGACGGAGACGTCGAGAGCTCCGCGGGCGTCGTCGGAGACGCCGATCGGCAAGACGTCGACGCGTCGTTCCGCGCCGCGAAGACGTAGCGCCGCCTCTTGCGGGGTCGGATCGGAGAGATCGGAGTCGCGCTGGGCCCCGTCGGAAAGGACGAGGACGCTCAAGAGTCTCTTCCCCGCGTTGCGTCGCGCGACGTCTTCCAGCGCCGCGCCAAGTAGCGTTTCCTGCTCTGTCGGCGCGTCGGGAAAATCGATCGCGCCGTCGTTTACGCCAAGCTCCACGGTCGATTCGCCAAAGCCGTAGCAGAGCGTCTCGACATTCTCTCCCAACTTCTTCAACGAGTCGCGCGACTGCTCCAGGATCGCGCGCATCGAATCGTAACGCGTCGAGCCGTCGCCGTCGGGGATCGTCATGCTCTCGGACAAGTCGCAGAGGATCGCCGTCGCGACGGGTAGTTCTTCCTTTTCGACCCGGATCATGGCGGGGCGCGCCAAGAGGATCGCGACGATCGGAGTCATGAGGAGTCGAATCGCCATGAGAACGCGTCGCCGCGACGCGGAGAGCCCCCGCAGTTGCGGTCTGACAAAGCATATCACGGCTATGGTCGCGATAAGGAGGATCGCGACGAAAAGCCAGCTCCCACCGAGGGGATTGAAGACGATTCGCGGCATGAGTGAAACAACGGCTAAATAAGGGAGAAGAGAGCCCGCGTCGCCCGGCGGGCGCAGACTCCCTTATATTGTAGAATATTGTAGAATATTAACGGGTCGAACGCTAGGTGAAAAAGATCGTGAGAGTCGGGGGTTAAACTCAAAGGGACGCGCGCCGTCGCTACATTCGTTAAATTATTCTTAGATCGCTTATTTTGTCTAGTGCAAGAAAAAAAATACAACGCAGAGGGGAGAAAAACCCTGCGTTGCACTTTTGCTTGTAAGTCCTCTTCGACCAAGAGAAGAACCGCCGCGTTAAAAAATCGCGGCGCTTACAAGCCGGATTACATATTCTGCTGAATCCACTCGGCAATTTGGACGGCGTTCGTGGCAGCGCCCTTGCGAAGGTTGTCGCTCACGCACCAGAAGGCGAGGGAGTTCGACGCGGAAATATCTTCGCGAATGCGTCCGACGTAGACTTCGTCGGTATCGTGGCAGTGATACGGGGTCGGATAGACCTTCTTGGAGAGGTCGTCCATGAGAACGACGCCAGGCATTGAGGAGAAGAGTTCGCAGGCCTTCTCGACGGTGATCTTGCGTTCGGTTTCGACAACGACGCTCTCGGAATGGCAGTTGGCGACGGGCACGCGAACGGCGGTGGGGCAGACCTGAATGGAGGAATCGCCGAGGATCTTGCGCGTTTCGTGAAGGAGCTTGAGCTCTTCGGAGGTGTAGCCGCGTTCTTTTTCGCTACCGATTTGCGGAATGCAGTTGAAGCCGATCGGATAGGGGAAGGTTTCGCATTCGCAAGGAGCGTAGTGATTACTATTGGCGAGCCACGCGTTGGAGCTGGAGACGAGATCGCGGGTTCCCGCGAGTCCGGCGCCGCTCGTCGCCTGATAGGTGCTCACGACGACGCGACGGATGCGTCCGAAGTCATGAAGAGGCTTGAGAGCGACGACCATTTGGGTGGTGGAGCAATTCGGGCTTGAGATCAAGCCTTTATGCTTGAGAATATCCTTGGCGTTGACCTCGGGGATAACGAGGGGGACGTCCGGATACATGCGCCAGTATCCGCTTTCGTCGACGATGACCTTCACGCGTTTGCGCGCTTCGGGGACGAAATCGCGCGCGACGTCGTCGGGAGTGCTAGCGATGACGAGATCGACGTCGTTGAAGGCGTCGGGACAAAGCTCTTCGACAGTGACGGAACCGCCGTTGAAGGGAATAACCTTGCCAACGCTTCTTTTGGAGGCGAGGAACTTCATCTTCTTATAGGGGAACTTTCGTTCCTGGAGCATTCGAATAATCAAGGTACCCACGGCGCCGGTAGCGCCAACGACAGCGACTGAATCGTACATTTCTTTTCTTAATCCCTTAAACGTATTCTAAAGAGCCTAATGTCGACGTTGCTGAAACGCGTGTTGAAGAGTCTTAAGAGTTAGGCTGTTCTAATAATTTTATCAAAATATTAAGTGTTTTTCATGAAACAGCCAACATTATGCGCCCAATTCTTCTCTTGACAATAGGAAATGAGGTTCAGAAGGGGTAAAAAGGCGCTTTTTTTGAAAAAACTGTTAGCCTTAACTAACTATCGGTTTGTCTTTTCTGTTTTTTGATTCTTTCAACTTTCTCGCTCGCAGACCTCCAAGACGTCTCAATACGGTCTAGCGTTTACAACCAATGACAGATTACTCTCTCCCTCAACAACAATAATAATAATAATAATAATAATAATAATAATAATAATTTACGCGCAAGCTGTTGACGTTGTTTTTTGATTCATTACAATAAGACAGTATATGAATATTGGGCGTCCGTAGTCGTCGAACGCTAGTGTTATCATTCTCATTACTCTTTCTCTGGAGACACATATGCATAAGCAAACCAAGGGCTTTACGCTAGTTGAATTACTCGTCGTCATCGCGATTATCGGTATCTTGATCGGATTGCTTCTTCCCGCGGTGCAAGCGGCGCGTGAAGCGGCTCGCCGTATGCAATGCACGAACAACCTCAAGCAAATCATGCTCGCGTCCCACATGTATCACGACGCGCACAACTCTTTCCAGCCCGCGCGCGGCGGCGTCCCTGAGTCCAGTTATCACTACATAGGACACCTCGTTTGGATCATGCCTTACGCAGAACAAGGAGCCTATTACGACGAAATGCGTAAGGGCAACTTTACCAACTGCCAATGGAATAGCGACCGTCTCTACAACAAGACGGTTTCCTATCTTCTCTGCCCCTCCGATGGAAATTCCAGCCAGAATTCCTCATGGATCAACGACGCGGCGAAAACGAACTACGCCGGTTCTTGGGGCGACTCGATCTGCCAAACCGACGAATCTGCGATGACATCTCGCGGCTTCTTTCCCGGCGGCCTCTATATGAATAGCTCATCCGATTCACGTCACGTCGTAACGCGCAACATCAGCGCGATCACCGACGGAACCTCCAACACGATCGCCTACGCCGAAATGATCGCCGGCACGACGCAGAATACGAACAAGGTCAAGGGCGGCGTCGCGCTCATGGGAGGGAGCGAAGTCCAAGTCCCGCGCAACGTCCTCAATATCGTCGACTCGAACGATCGCACCGTCTTCACCAAAGGCGCCTGCAATTATAGCCGCGGAAACTGCTTCGCCGACGGAAACGTCCGCGCGACCGGCTTCCAGACGATCCTCCCCCCGAACTCTCCTAACGCAAGCAACTACGGCGGCGACCCCGGTCAAACCGGTTGGGGCTTTGGTATCTGCTCCGCTCAATCGAACCACTCCGGCGGCGTCAACGTCGCGATGGTCGACGGTAGCGTTCGCTTCATCTCCGAAACGATCGACTGCGGCGACATGGACGCCGATCCGAACGGATCGAATTACTCCACCACCAGCGCGTCGCACGGAAAAGAATTCTCCGGCAAGTCTCCCTTCGGCGTTTGGGGCGCAATGGGCACCATCAACAGCGGCGAATCCACTTCCCTCTGATCGTCGCGTCTAACCTCCTCGCAACGTAGAAGACGCTTTACCTCCGCGCAAAGCGTCTTCTTTTATATCGACTATATTCGCCGCTCATCAAATCGCGGCGCTCATCAACTGACCAACGGTTACTCATTATGAAAAAAGCTTTCCTCCTTTCCTTCGTCGTCGTCTTAGCGTCCGCTATTCTCGTAGGATGCTCCGGCAAGCCCTCCGGATTCCCCAAAGTCTCTCCCTGCAAGATCACGGTTACGAACGGCTCCGAGCCGATTGAAGGCGTCGACGTCGCGCTCATTCCCGACGAGCCGATCAGCGGCGTCATCGTCGGCGGAAAGACCGACGCGACCGGCGTCTGCGTCGTCAACACCACCTTCGCGAACTTCTCCGCCCCCGGCGCGCCCGAAGGTTCCTTCAAAGTCCAACTCCGCAAGGAAGCCGAATCCTCCATGCCCGAACTTACCGCCGACGATATGGCAAGCATGGATCGTAGCGCCATCGACAAATACAACGCCGAACGCGAGGCCGAAATCAAGAGTCTCCCCAAAGTTATCCCCGCGGATCTAACCAGCGCTCAGACGACGCCCGTCTCCGTCTCCATTCCCGCCGATAAAGAAAAGGCCGTCGACGTCGCCGAATTCTTCTGAAATTCGCAACAATACCGCCTGCAACGCATGAAAAACGCCCGAGTCAGAACGCTCGGGCGTTTTTTTTTCTTCTACCGTTTCTTCTATCGCCAACTTTCTTTTCTCGCGTCCCCGCGTCAGACGGAGACTTCCGCGAAAGAGCCCGGCTCCTCTTGAAGTCGGAGCGTGAAGAGATAGTCGTCTTGCGGAAAGGAGAGGCGCAGGCGTTTGATCCATTCATGAAGGATCGTTTCGGCGATCTTCTCAGCGGACGCGTTCCTCCCTTCGATCCACCGCGTTGCGGAAAGGGGAACGACGTCGACGCGTTCCTCGGGGAGTCCTTTCCACGTAATCTTGAGTTCGTCGCGTAGCGGTTCGATCTCATACTCGACGAACGGCGTTTTCGTCCCGACGAGGGTCTGTCCGTCAAACTCCGCTAAGATCTCCAACAGCGCGTCGCGCGCCGCGATAAAACCGAAAACGCAGTCCGACGCGTCGAGGGGCCCCGACGCCTTAACGCTCACGGTGAAACAATGCTCATGGAGAAGTTCGCCGATCCACGGCGCGTCGGTTCCGATCTCTTGGGGAAACGCGACGAAATGCTTCGCGCGAAAAGTATAGTCGGGGGAGTCGAGTTCCACCGTGTATTTCATTGCAAACCTCTTTGATAGAAAGTCTCGCTAAAAAAGAACTGCGGCGCGTCAAGAAAGCGCGTCGCAGTTGCAATTATCGTCGAGTCGTTAGGGACGGTCAAGCGTCAGACCGCGGATTTCGTCATAAGAACTTCGTAGTAGTCCTTCGTGATCTCCAAGCATTCGTCAAGATAGTAGTCTCTCTTGACTCCCTGCCCTCCCATAACGCTCTCTTCCATCTT
>CAVGEG010000004.1:15875-38111 GCA_963628165.1 Paratractidigestivibacter sp.
CTTCTCCGTCTCTTCTTTGTTCGTATCCAACTTGTCGAGCTCGGCGAAGTACTTTTCGCGATTCAAAGGCGTCGCCTTGCGAAGCTTGCTCTCTTTGTAGATCTTCATCTTATCGAGCTCTTCGGCAAAGTCTTTCGAGTTCGCGACGCGTTGCGCGGATTTGGCGGAAAGGGTCTTGACGATCTCGGGCGTCACGTAATCGAAGACGGGATACTTCGCGGGTTCAACCTTTTCGAATACGAGAGGATAGTCGAGATCCGATTCGGCGATATCTTCGAGGACGCTCGTGAACTGCGGGAGGACGACGTCGGAACGCACGCCTTGGAGCTGAGGAGATTCGCCGCCGGGGAGATAGTATCCCTGGATCGTGATCTTCAAGGAACCGAGATTGTCGCTTCCGCGCGCGAGGAGCTTGCCAAAGATCGCGTCGGAGATCTCCATCATCGACTGGACGGAGCCCTTTCCGTGCGTCGTTTCGTCGCCGATGATGACGCCGCGGCGATAATCCTTGATCGCGCCCGCGAAAATTTCGCTCGCGCTCGCGCTCAAGCGGCTCGTCAAAACGACGAGGGGTTTCGTCCACTGGATCGACGGATCCGGATCGTTCAAGGATCGGGGACGATCGCCGAATTCGGAGGGTTTCGTCTGCACGACGGCGCCCGTTTTGATGAAGAGACCGGTGAGAGCGACCGCTTCTGGGAGGGATCCGCCACCGTTGTAACGGAGGTCGACGACGCACGCGTCGACGTCGTTGGCGTTGAATTCGGCCAAGATTTGGCGCACGTCGGAGCTGACGCTGCGTCCCCCTTCGCCGTCCTTCGCCTTCATGTCGAGATAGAAGCTCGGCAGATCGATCACGCCGACGCGCAATCCCTCTTTCTTAGCGCCTTCGTTCTTGGGCACGTCGACAAATTCGCCGTTCCCTTTGACGTCGAAGATCGCGGACTGAGCGGCGCTGTCTTCAAGATCAACCTTTTCGCGAACGATTGAAATCTGCTTCTTCTTGCCGTCGGGAGAAACGACGTCGAGACGCACGATTGTGCCGCCCTTGCCGCGGATTTTGTCGACAACGTCGGTCAGCTTCATATCGACGACGTCTTCCATCGGGCCGTCGGTTCCTTGGCCGACCGCGACAATCTTGTCTTCTTCCTTAAGCTCGCCCTGCTTCTCCGCGGGGCTTCCCTTCACGATGCGCTTCACGACCGTGTAGCCGTCGTCCCACTGGAGCGTCGCGCCGATACCTTCGAGGTTCAGACCGATCTGAATCATGAAGTTCTCGAAAGATTTCGGGGACATATAGGTGGAGTGCGGATCGAAAGCGTTCGAAATCGCGGTTAGGTAGATTTCGAGGAGATCGTCGTTCGAGGTCTGATGGAGACGCTTCTGAAGGGTGTGATAACGACGCGTCAGCTTCGAGACGGGGTCGTCCGGACGATCGGAAACGACGGGAGCTACTGGAGCGGCGTCCTGATCGGCGGCGTCGGCCTTCTCCTTGGCTTCTTTCTGCTTGTCGCGCTCTTCGGCTTCCAGCGCGAGGAGCTCGAACTTAACGCGTTTACGCATACGATCGCGAACTTCTTCCGGCGTTTTCGGATAGACTGCGGCGTCGTTGTCGCGAAGGAATTCTTCGTCGACGGTGAAGTCGAACTGATTCGCGGCGAGCAACTCGTCGGCGATCGCGCAACGCTCGTCGACGCGCGTTAAATAGCGGTTGTAAATGACAAACGCGGGGGTCAAAACGCCTTTGCTCGCCTGCTGAGCGATCGTAGACGCGTACTCTTTGGTAAATTCGTCGACGTCTTGCTGGTTGAAATAGAGCTTCGTCGGATCGATCGCCTTGAGAAAGAGTTCGAAACCGCGTTGCGAGATCTTCTCGTCAAGAGGCATCTTCGAGACGTGACGCGCCTTAAGGAGTCGCGTAAAATTGATCGCGATTTGCTTATCGCGCGTGGTCGGAGCCAACGCCGTACTATCCGCGTTTGTCGTTTCGTAGGCCGCGCCGCACGCCGCGCAACATGAAGAAATCGCCAAAATCAGGACAAGAGAGAACGAAGCCCAGCGCGCGCTTCGTCCGTCGTAGCATTTTGTCATTCGTCGTCCTTTACATTCATAATAAAATACGCGCGATACCGCGCTACAAACAACGCGAGCGACGCTTACTCGGATAGTATCCGCAAAGCGCGCGCTCTTGCGTCTAATTTCTCAGTTTTTATAAAAATTGTCCGCGCGCCGACGCAACGCGGGCAATTGCGTTACTATACCCGTTTGGGCGCGTAACGCGCAAGAGCGATTTCACAAAAAAGCGCTTGAAATCTCAGGAGTTCGCTTCGTCGGAAACGTCTTCAAATGCGCGTTTTACGCGTTCCGGCTCGAGCTTCTTCGTCATCGCGCTCACGATGGGGACGACGAAGAAGGGAAGAACCATCGCGATCGACGCCGTGACGGGAGAGAAGTTCTTTGCCGCGTCGGAACCTTGGCAGATAAACATTCCCCAGTAGATTGCGTTCGAAACGAGAATACCCGACGCCATCCCCGCCGCGGCGCCGCATTTCGTCGTGCCTCTCCAAAAGAGTCCGTAGACGTAAGGAGCGAGGAAACCGCCGCAAATCGCGCCCCAACTCAGCGCAGTGAGCGCGACGATCCAGCTCGGGTTAAAGAGCGCAATGAAGTAAGAGCAGACGAGGAAGACCGCGCAGCAGATTCGGAAGATCGTCAAGTGCGTCTTCTCCGAGGCGTTCGGAAGAACGAACCCCTTCACGAGGTCGAGGCTAATCGCGGCTGAGGACGTCAAAGCCAAAGAGCAGAGGGTCGACGTCGACGCGGAAAGGACGAGGAGCAGAACGATCGCGAGGAACGACGAAGGAAGGCATTTAACGAACATCGTCGGCACGAGCTTATTCACGTCGATCGCCGTTCCGTCGGCGTTGAGGGTCGTTTGCAACACTTCGGGGGGGAGCAGATGAGAGAGGGAGCCGATCGTATACGCGGCGACGCCGACCAACGCGGCGAAGACGCAACAGACAATCGCGCCTTTAACGATCTGCTTTTCGTCTTTGATCGCGTAGAACTTATGCACCATCTGCGGGAGTCCCCACGGGGCGAGAGAAGTCATGAAGACGACGGACCAGAAGAGCCAATTCGGCATAGGCTTGATCGGGGTCGATTGAATCGGATCGACGACGCCTTCCAAGCGTCCGCGGTAGAGCTTGACGGCGTTATCGACGACGGCGGCGTAGGAGCCCAAATCTTTCGCGAAGTAGGAGAAGACGAACCAAACCATGCTCAAGGCGCCGAAAAACATGATCGTTCCTTGAACGAAGTCGATACGCGCGGCCGCCTTATAACCGCCCATCACAAGGTAAACGCCCGTCGTGACGGTTATCATCGTAAGCGCGGTCGTCATCGAGACGTTAAAGACCTCTTTGAAGAGATACGTCAAACCGGCAAAGACCGACGCGGAATAAGGGAGAAGGAAGAGGAAGATCACGACGGCGCCGACGATTTTCATTCCCTTAGAACCGTATCGTTCGAGGAAAAACGCGGGGGTCGTCGCGGCGTTGAGTCGACGCGTCATTCTTCGCGTGGCGGGCCCCAGCACAAGCCACGCCGCGAGGCTTCCCACGACGCCGTTCATAAGCCCGATCCACAACGACCGAAAAGATACGCTCCACCCGTAAACGCCTGCGAAGCCGATGAAAACGACGGCGCTAAAATACGCCGCCCCGTAAGAGAGCGCCAAAATCCATGGGCCGAGCGCGCTCCCGCCGAGGAAAAAGTCGTTCGTATTCGACGTCTTTTTCATCCCCCAGGCGGCGATTGACAAGATAACTAAAACAAAAACTCCAGTGGCGATCAGAGGAAAAAGGCTTCTCTGTGTTTCCTGGGCGGCAAATAAGAGGGAGTCCATGAAACCAAATCTGTGTTATAAGAGCGAAAGAATATGAAAAAGGGAGCGCCGCCTACAAGAGCGCGCTCCCGTCAAAACGTCTACTCTTTGCGAAATGTCGTCGTCATTCCGCCTTTTTCAAAATCTTCACCGTACGCGCCCCCGTCACTGGATGGTTGACGATCGTAACGCGTTTCTCGGAGAGAAGGCGTAGCGCCTCGGGATACGCGGGGAATTCCGCTTCCAGCAAGACGCGGTCGCTGAGGGAGTCGACCGTGTCGTCGCTGTAGACGTCGACCACTTTCTGAAGGATGATCGGTCCGTTGTCGTAGATATTGTCGACAAAATGAACCGTCGCGCCGGAAACCTTCACGCCGCGCGCAAGAACTTGCTCGTGAACGCGACGTCCGTACATTCCCTCGCCGCAGAAGGAAGGAATGAGGGATGGGTGAATGTTGAGAACGCGATCTTTATAGTCGTTGGGTACGAGCAAGAATTTGAGGTAACCGGCCATGACGACGTAGTCGACCAGCTTGGCGCGGCATTCCTTGAAGACCGCCTCGCTAAAAGCCTCCTTCGTCTCGTAATTATGGCTTTCGACAACCGCAATCGGGATCTTCTTCTGATCGGCGAACTGCAAGCCTTTGCAGTCTTTCTTACTCGCGACGACGACTTCGACTTTCGCGTCGAGTTCGCCGCGATCTATCACGTCAAGAAGATTCTTCAAGGTGCGTCCTTGTCCGGAAATCAAAACGGCGAGCTTAAGAGTTTTCCCCATTTTGCACACACTCCTATTCAGTAAATGATATATCGGCTTAATGAAGACAAAGCGCGTCGACGCGAAAAGTTCGCGCGACGCGCGGTAATTAGAACGCTACGCTTTGAGCGTCTTAACGAACAAGGAAACTTCTGCGCCGTCGATCTTAACGGTCGCGCCCTCGGCGTCTGGAAGCGCTTCGAAGCTCAATTCCAGCGCGAGAGTCTCATTTTTGACGTAATCCTCAAAATCCTTAACGGCGGAGACAAGCGCGTCTGACGCGCCTTCGACGCCGACGGCGATGCGATCGACGTAGTCGCATTTAAGTTCCTTACGACGATCCTGAATCGCGCGAACCAACTCGCGCGCCAACCCTTCGGCGATGAGCTCGGGGGTGAGTTCCGTCGAAATAACGACGACGCAACTCGCGCCTTGAGACGCGGCGAAACCTTCCTTCGCGACGAGACGCACCTGAATTTCGTCCGAACTCAGCTCGACGCTCGATCCGTCCGACAACGCCAACGTGAGCTTGCCGTTCGCGGTCATCTCCGCGTTCGCCGCGGCCCCGTCGAGATCGTTCAACGCCTTCTTCACGAGAGGCAACGCGCGTCCGAGTTTCGGACCAAGCTTCTTGAGGTCGGGAACGATCGCGTACGAAACGTAGTGGTCGGCGCGGTCGATGAAGTTGACCGACTTCACGTTCAACTCCTCTTCAATCAAGGAGATGTAGTCGACGAGTTCGGCGCTGGCGTTTTTGTCCACGAAAACGACTTCGATACCCGAAAGAGGCTGTCGCACCTTGAGTTTGGCGCCAGTTCGCGCGTTGTGTCCCAAGGAGACGATTTCGCGCACGTGCGCCATTTTACGCGCCAAGACGGCGTCGACGACGCTCTCGTTCGCGACGGGATAGTCGCACCAGTGGACGCTAGCAAGCGCCGCGTCGCCAAAGTTATCCGTCATAAGGAGCCAGATGCGCTCGGAAATGAAGGGCGTGAAAGGAGCGATCAACTTCGCGAGGGTAATCAACGTCTCGTAAAGGGTCCAGTACGCGTCCTTCTTCGACTGCGTTTGTTCGCCGGACCAAAATCGATCGCGGCTACGACGCACGTACCAGTTCGACAAGGAATCGACAAACGCGGTAATCTTGCCGCACGCGGTAAAGTGATCGAACGCGTCAAGGCGCTCGTCGACGAATTTGACCGTCGAATGCAACTCGCTCAAGAGCCAGCGATCCAACTCGGCGCGTTCGGAGACGGGACGATACGAGCTCGAGGTCGCCAAATCTTCCGGCGTGAGCATGCCCCCCGCGTTCTTGACCGCGGCGAGATCCAACTCGCGTTCCGGAGCGAAGCCGTCGATCTTCTGGTAAACCTTGAAGAAGGAGACGACGTTCATGAGACGAATCAAGAATTCTGGCAAGCTGTCCTTGATCGAGTTCTCGCTGTAGACGATAGAATTCCACGGGGCCTGGTTGGCGAAGAAGTACCAACGAAGAGCGTCGGCTCCGTATTTGTCGAAGATCTCTTTGGGGAGTCGGTAGTTCTTGAGAGACTTGGACATCTTGCCGACGCGCTTCGTGAACTTACCCTTTCCGAACGCTTCGAGCGCTTCTTTTTCGGTAAGGCGAATGTCGAGCTTATCGGCGTTGTTTTCGTACCATTCGGCGAGCATGAGTCCAAGAACGATGCAGTTCTTGAAGGGGTGCGGGAAATCCTTGTCGATACCGACCGCTTTGCGCGACTCTTCGTCGCCAAAGAGGAGAGTCGAAATCGCGACTTGAGAGTAGAACCAACCGCGCGTCTGGTCGATCGCTTCGCTGATGAAGTCGGCGGGGAAATGCTTTTCGAAGAGTTCCTTCGAACCTTCCACGTGCGGGAACCCGAACTGCGCGAAGGGCATCGAACCGGAGTCGAACCAGCAGTCGATCACTTCGGGCACGCGACGCATCTTCTTTCCAGGCGCCTTCGGGGAATCGTATGTTATCGCGTCGATATACGGCTTGTGAACGCGCAAGTGATTCCAGAGTTCTTCGTCATTCTCAGACCAAGCGTCCCCCTTCTCTTTCTTAGCCGCGTCGTGCGCCGCCTGCCAGACCTCGACGCCTTCGGCGCCCGGCTTCGAAAGGAGCTCGTCGTAAGAGCCGATCGCTTCTTGGTAGCCCGTTTCTTCGCATACCCACACGGGAAGAGGGGTGCCCCAGTAACGTTCGCGAGAGAGCGCCCAGTCGACTTTTCCGGCGAGGTGGTGACCGAAACGACCGTCGCGAATATGTTCGGGAATCCAGTTGATGTGCGAGTTGTTCTCGAGCATCTGATCGGTGAAGTCCGTCGTGCGAATGAACCAGCTACGACGCGGATACTGGATGAGCGGATCGTTCGGAGCGCGCCAGCAGAAGGGATAGTCGTGCAGATACTGTTCTTGCCAGTAAAGGACGCCGCGTTCCTTCATCGCGCGAATAATGTCTTTGTCCGCTTCTTTGACCCAGCGACCTTCGAATTCGGGGAAGACGCTCGTGAACTTGCCGTTCGGCGCGACGGCGCAAAGAAGTTCCGGGGCGTCCCCTTCGACAAAGCGCTCTTGTTGTTCCGCGAGAACGTTGAAGTCGTCTTCACCGAACGCGCCCGCTTGGTGCACGAGGCCCGTTCCGGAATCGGTCGTGACGTAAGTCGCGGGGACGACGCGCCACGCGCGGTAAATCTCGCCGCCGTCCTTGAGTCGGCCTTTGAGAGAACCCTGATCCTTGTAGAAGCAGTCGAATGGCGGCTGATAGCGTTTGTCGAGTAGTTCGGAGCCCTTGCAGGTACAGAGAACCTGAGTCGTCGCTTTGATCTTCGACGCGACGGTATCGACGAGCGCGGACGCGACGATCATCGCGCGAGTATCCTCGACGCCCTCTTTTGTCGTCAGCTTGATTACGGAGTATTCGAGTTCAGGATGAACCGCGACGAACTGGTTGCTGGGAAGCGTCCACGGCGTGGTGGTCCAGACTAGGAGGTCGACGGCGTCCCACTTGGAATCCCCCGATTCGTTGATGATCGGACAACGCACAAAGACGCTAGGATCGCCGACTTGACGATACCCCTGTCCCACTTCGCCGGAAGAAAGAGCCGTGCCCCCTTGCGCCCACCACCAAACGATCTTGTGACCCTGATAGAGGAGTCCGCGATCGAAGAAGTTTTTCAGCGCGAACCAGACGCTTTCGACGAAAGAGCGGTGATAGGTGACGTACGCGTTGCGCAGATCGACCCAGAAACCGATCCGCTCGGTCAATTCTTCCCACTGCGACGTGTAGCGGAAAACGTTGGCGATGCAACGATGGACGAAGGGTTCAAGACCGAAACGCTCGATTTCTTCCTTCGAATTTTCCTTAATCAACCCTTCTTTAACGAGCTCCTTACCCACTTCGACTTCGACGGGAAGCCCGTGGGTGTCCCAACCGGCTTTTCGCTCGCAGTAATATCCCTTCATCGTCTTGAAGCGCGGATAGAGGTCTTTCATCGCGCGCGTAAGGCAGTGGCCGGGGTGCGGGATTCCGTTGGCGGTGGGGGGGCCTTCGTAGAAGACAAAAGAGCCTTTGTTTGATTCTCGACGTCTCTTTAAAGATTCCTGATAGACGCCTAGTTCACGCCATCGTTTGATAATCAATTCTTCGTTCTGCGGAAAGTTCGCGCTCGTGGAGAGGAGCGATTCGCTCGAAACGTCAGAATTAGGTTGTTCGTTCGCCATATGATGATCCTTAATCAAGCTACAAATATTTTGATCGCCGCCGCCTCGCGTTCGAAGTCCGGCGCTGGCGCAATTAACGCGGCGACGTCGAGAATGAAGGGAAGGCTTTTTAGATTTTCTTCAATACGCCGCATATAATATCATTCATCTTCGGCTCGGCCTTCGCCGCGTTCTCGAGGATGCGTGGGAGACTCGCGGGCTCCAACGAATCAGGGAGCCCCATGTCGGTGACGCAGGAGATTCCCAGGACGCGCATGCTCATGTGGACGGCGGCGAGAACTTCGGGAACGGTCGACATTCCGACGGCGTCGGCGCCGATCGCGCGCAAGAAGCGATATTCCGCGCGCGTCTCAAGGTTCGGCCCCGCAACGGCGGCGTACACGCCCGTGTGCGTCAAAATTCCCTTAGAGAGCGCCGTCTCGCGCGCCAGCTCTAAAAGACGTCGCGAATACGGCTCAAGCATGTCGGGAAAACGCGGCCCCAGACGCTCGTCGTTTGGGCCGATCAACGGATTGACGCCCTGCAAATTGATATGATCCTCTATAAGCATCAAATCGCCCGCGCGAAATTGAGGATTCAACCCGCCGCACGCGTTCGAAACTACGAGCGTTTCGGCGCCGAGCGCGCGCATGACCCTCACGGGAAAAACGATTTGTTTAGGCGAAAACCCTTCGTAGTAGTGGAAACGCCCCTGCATCGCGACGACGGTCTTCCCCTCCAGGGATCCGAGAATCAATCGACCCGCGTGAGACTCGACTGTAGAACGCGCGAAGTGAGGAATTTCCTCGTAAGGGATCGTCGCGTCAGCGGAAATTCGATCCGCAAGCGCGCCGAGCCCGGTGCCGAGAATGATCCCGACGTCCGCCTGCTTGATCCACCGCGCGCGAATCGTCGCGACAGACTCCTGAATCATATCGTATTCCGTCATAACGTCCTCCGTCCTAGGAAACGGCTCCGCGCAACACGGAGCCTCATATCTCAAACCGACTCAGTCTTCCTTCTTAGGAGGAAGAGTCGACTTAATCGCAAGTTCGTCGAGCTGCTTCTGCGCGACTTCCGCGGGCGCGCCCGTCATCAAGTCGCTCGCCTTCGTCGTCTTCGGGAACGCGATGCAGTCGCGGATATTGTCCACGCCCGCAAAGAGCATGACCACGCGATCCAAACCGAGCGCGAGTCCCCCGTGAGGAGGAGCGCCGAACTGCAACGCGTCGACAAGGAAGCCGAACTGCTCGCGCGCCTGTTCGCGCGTCATACCGAGCAAACCGAAAACTTTGTTCTGAATCTCGGGGTCGTGGATACGAATCGTTCCGCCGCCCGCTTCAAAGCCGTTGAGAACGAGGTCGTACGCTTGAGCGCGGATCGAACTGATCGTTTCATCGTCGCCGTCGAGTTTCGGCAAGTCTTCGACGAGAGGCGCAGTGAAAGGATGGTGTTCGGCGACCCAGCGGCTCTCTTCTTCGTCCCAGTGGAACATCGGGAACTTGACGACCCAGCAGAAGTTCATCTCTTCGGGATCGTAAAGCTTGAGCTCGGCGGCAAGGCGTCGACGCAAACCGTTGAGGACGCGGCAGGTCAGATTGAAATCGCCGCAGGAGAAGAGGAGCAAGTCGTTCGCTTCGACTTCGAGCTTCTTCCCGATCGCTTCGAGCGCTTCCGCGGAGAAATTCTTCGCGCTGGAACCGGTCAATTTGCCTTCGGCGTCGACCTTGAACCAGACGATCCCCTTCGCGCCGAACTGTTCCGCCGTCCAAGAAGTAAGGTTGTCGATATCTTTACGGCTATACTTGTCGGCGGCGTCCTTGACGTTGATACCGCGAACGCGTCCGCCGTTTTCCGCGACGGAACGGAAGACTTTGAAATCGACGGTCTTCGCGATATCGGTGACGTCTTTGAGCTCCATGCCAAAGCGCAGATCGGGGGCGTCGTGACCGAAACGCTCCATCGCTTCGTCGTAGGTGATGCGCGGAAGCGGAAGAGGAATATCGACGCCTTTGATCTCCTTCATGAGTCGCTGAACGAGCTTGCTGACGAGATCGATGACGTCTTCCATCTCGACGAACGACATCTCGAGGTCGAGTTGCGTGAATTCAGGCTGTCTGTCGGCGCGGAGGTCTTCGTCGCGGAAGCAACGCGCGACCTGAACGTAGCGGTCGTAACCGGCGATCATGAGGAGCTGCTTATAGAGCTGCGGAGACTGCGGCAACGCGTAGAAAGCGCCTTGAGTGACGCGGCTTGGAACGAGATAGTCGCGCGCTCCTTCGGGGGTGCTTTTACCAAGGATCGGGGTTTCGACTTCGAGGAAACCGTTTTCGTCGAAGTAGTCGCGTAACGTCTTCGTGATGCGGTGACGGAGCGTGAGGACGCGTTGCATTTCGGGACGGCGCAAGTCGATATAACGGTGCTTGAGTCGCATTTCCTCGGAGGGAACCTCGGGGGCGGACGGGAGGAACGGAACGGGCTCCGAACGATTGAGGACGACGAGTTTCGTAGCGCGAATTTCAATCTCGCCGGTCTTCATTTCGGGATTGACGAGCCCCTCGGGTCTTGCCAGAACCTCTCCGGTAATTTGAACGACGTCTTCGTTATGGAGCGTCTTAACGAGTTGGAAGAGATCGTGATCGGCAGCCGCGTCAAAAACGGTTTGAGTCTTGCCGTAGCGGTCGCGCAGATTGACGAAGAAGACGCCGCTGTGATCGCGCGCAGAATCCACCCATCCCGCGATAGTCACGACCTCGCCCACGTTGTTGCGGCCTAGTTCGCCGCATGTATTTGTTCGATACACCGTTAAATTCCCTTAAAAAATGTCGACAAATTGCGAGGAGACGCGCGAGCGCGCCGACCGTCGCCAAGCGTTTACAACAGAACGCCTTCCACTGATTATAATCGGCGTCATAAAAAATAACACGGGGCGGGCGACCCTTTTTCTGAGATAAGGAAGAGGACGCTTATTTTAGAAAAGTTGAGAAAGGAGTTTTAGGATACTCTGGAAAAACGTCGAATATTATTAAGAAAAAAATGAGAAAAGTTCCTTTCTTATCTTTTCGCGCATACAATAGCGTATTATAATGCGGCGCGATTAGTTTTAATCGACGCAACCCTAAAGGATAAAATTCATGAAAGAGGTTTGTAAATCCAAAAAAACGACGCGCGTCAAAGAAGAATCAGTCGACGGTCAAGTCGATTGGCGCTCCAGCGACTCTTTTGAGAGCGTGAGTTTTGAAGAACGTCGTCGATCGGAAACGTATTCTCTCCAAGAGGATGGGCAAGCCGAAAGACCGCCCCTTAACTCGAACGATCGTTTCTATATCGATCCCTACGCTTTCAAGAACGGCGTCAGTCACGCGCCAAATCCGGAAGAAGACGACTTCGACGACGAGTTTGACGCGGATTTTGAAGAACTTCCTGAAGAAGGTTTCGACGAAATCGAAGAAGAGCTCGAACAAGAAGAGCTGGAACGTGAAAAGCTTCGCCAAGAAGTGTACCGAAGAGAAAAAGAGAAGAACGGCGGCAGGACTTCTAACAAGGGAGGCGCGTCCGGGTCTTGCGCCAATCTCGTCGACGAACCCACCGTCGAAGAACTCGAAAAAGAGTTCGACGCAATGGAGACGTCCGGTTACGAATACGGCGGGATCGAAGATTAAGTTGATCGTGCTTCAAATGCGGATCGCGTCTTCTTCTCGCAAAGTCAACGATAAAAAGAACGCCTACGATCAACTCGCAGGCGTTTTTTATTTGCAGATTCAGGACGTGGACGTTTAGGTCAGTTGTTAGCGGCGGTTTGCGACTTAGCGTTGAGCTTTTCGTAAGCGGCGAACTGAGCCCAAGCGATCTTGGCGGCGAGTTCGGCGTTTTCAGCCAACTTCTGCGCGATCGCCTTTTCACAGGCGTCGACGCCGTCCGCGGCGGCGTCAAGAACCTTCTTCGCGAGGTCGCAGTACCCGTTCATGCGATCGAGAGACGCGCGGGTCGTCGCGATATTTTCGCGCCACGAGTCAACGCGTTTGCGAGCGACGGCGGCGGCGTAGATCGCGTCCCAGTTGTCGAGATCAAGAATCTTTTGATCAGTCGGTTCGTCGCCAATCGCGACGACTTGGTCGGCGATGACGTTGGTAAGGGTGGCGAGCGCGGAGACGCGACGCGCGTTGATGATATTCTCGCGATCGCGAACGCTCCATTGATAGTCAAGGGAGCCCTGAAAATCAACGGGAAGGCGGACGGAGTCGTCGGTGGCGAGAGCCGCTTCGTCGACGGTCAACGTCTTGGAACAGAAGGCGCGGGATTCGTCGGAAAGAGCGGCGAAGAGTTCCGCGTTTTCGGCGGCAAAGAGGGCGACGTCGTCCGGCGAGTCAATCGGGAGACGATCGGCGTAGACGACCCAGGCGTTTCCGCTACGGGAAGAATCCTGAAGCGCCTTGATCTCTTCGGCGGAGGCGGCGCCGACGGAGGTCAGATCAACCTGAGTCGCGGTCGCGTTGGCGACGGCGAAGGCGCCAAGGAAGGTATAAGGAGCGGCGAAACTCGCTTGAGCGGTTTCGTCCGCGACAGAATCAGCGGTATCGTCGGCGGGAGCCGCGGCGACGGGCGCGCCCGCGTCAAAGACGAAGGCGATCGAACCGGGACGGAAAGCCGTCGTTTTGTCCTGTGCGGAGACGGAGAACGCGACAGACGCCTTCTGCGTCTGCGAGTCGACGCTTGCCGACGTCGGCTGGCAATTCATAAACGCTTCGCCATTCTGAAGACGACGCATATACTCCATCTGGCCGACTAAGCTCTGGTCGACCCAGGTTTCAGCGGTCTCAAATCCGCCGTAAAGTTCGCAACGAAGCTTCTGAACTGCTTCAAGCGTCTGCGTGAGATCCGCTTCGAGCTTCTCAATCTTCGCAGTTTCCGTCTTCGATACGTTATATCTGTTGGCGGCGAAAATACCGAAAACGACGCACTCGATCGTTATCAACGCCATTAAAACTTTGTTCCAAACGTTCATTTTTCCGTCTCCACGTCCCGAGAGTATCCTGGGCGCTACCTATGAGCGACGCCGCTCGTCGCCATCTGCTATGCGTATCGTCCAAAAAGCTAATTACGATTAGCTACTTTCTTCAAACTATCCGTTTTAACATCATATCGAAAATAGACACTCTCCGACATTAAAACTTTACCCCATTGATAGTACCGTCACTTGCCAAAAATGTCAAGTTTTTTCCCCGCATTACCAAAAAAACGACTCTTTTTCTTTCTTCTTTTTTTGCGTTATCAACACAACCGATATTATCTGTCATTGAATCGTTTACGACGTCTTTCAAAGAAGAACTAAAAAAAATCAAAGGTCAACCAACAAAAATTTCCTGCAAAATCGACAAAATTCAGATAAACGGCATTTTTTAAGAAAAGTGAAATCATTTAAGAGCCGATAGATAAGAATGACCAATCTCACGGTTCCTCAGAATTTCGGGTTTTTCGTTTTTTGTTGCGTCAGAAGGAACAAGGATGGATCAAAGACGGCGGGTGACCGTCGACGCGATGAACTTCGCGTGGCAGGGCATATGAAAATCAGGCGTTTGAAGGACAAACGCCCGACCGTAGACACGGACGTCTACGTGAAAGGAATGAATTTCAGGATGAAATACAAATTATTCGCAAAGAACGCGACCCGACGCGCGCGAAACAATGGTTTACGAAAGACGCATAATTCTTCGCCGTTTAGCCGCGGGGTATTCCTCACGGTTCTTGGCGCCGCTTGCGCCGTTGCCTTAGGCGGTTGCACGAAAGCCCATTATCGTAGCGACGCGGACGCCGACGTCTACAAGTTGCTCAATACCGTAGACAAAAGCGCGGGCGAGAAATACTGGGAATTGGACAACTTTACTCTTCAAGAATCGTCGAATTCGCGCTATGCGAATCGTTACAATCCCGACGCCCAACCCTCTCCGATAGACGATCCGACCGCGGGCCGTCTATTAGCGAACGTCGAGGGACCTAAGGGATTGAAAAAATGGACGCAAAACGGCTTTACACGCACAATAGAAAACGAGAATTGGCGCAATACGCTACCCGCGCCGAATGAAAACGGCGAAATCGTCCTCGATCAGAAGGTCGTGTTCGATTTGGCGTTGATCCATTCTCCGCAATATAGAACGGCGCTTGAAAACGTCTACTTGTCGGCCCTTAACGTAACGGCTCAACGTTACGCGTTCGACACGCGTTTTTACGGCGGCACGTCCCTCTTCTACAACAACCGCGGCGCCTTTAAGAAGGGCAAGAGCGTCAGCTCTCTTGAAGCGGACACGGTCAGCCTTCGCGGTTCGAAGACCCTTGCGACGGGCGCGACTGTCGTCGCCGACTTGGCCAACTCGATGGTTTGGACCTTTAGCCCAGGCTCCAACACGATGACGCCGACGACGAACTTGAGCTACTCGATCACGCAACCGTTCCTTCGCGGCGCGGGACGCGCGATCGTCCTGGAGTCCTTGACGCGTAGCGAACGCCAACTCCTCGCGAACGTTCGTCAACTCGCCTTCTATCAGCAAGGCTTTTATGTCGGCGTCCTCACCGGTTCCTCGCCGGTCTCGGCGCCTTCGAGCGGCGGTTATCCTAGCAGCGGGGTCGGCGGCGCGCAAGTTGGCGGCTTCTACGGCCTCCTGTCGAGCCAAATCCGAATCTTGAACCAGGAAGCGAACGTCGCCTCCTCGGAAGACAACTATCAGCGTTACGAAGAGTACTTCGCGACGAGCCGCATCACCGACCGTACCGACGTCGATCGTATGCGTCAAAACTGGCTCTCCTCGCAACAAAGCCTTATCGAGTTGAAAGACTCCTATCGCGACTCCGTCGAAACGTATCTCATCTCCCTCGGGCTACCCCCCGATATTGAGAACGTCGTGATTCGCGACCCGCTTTTGAATCAATTCGTCCTGATGCCGGAAACGCTCGAAAAGCTCCAGAACGACGTCACCGTCTTCCTGGCGTGGCTCCGCAACAAAGACAACGATATCGTCGGCACGACGCGCGAACGTTATATTCGCTCGATCGACGATCTGCGCGACCCTCAGCGTACGGTCACGCGTTTGACGACGGCGGATCTCCGCGCGATCTTCGCGGAATTCGACCAGCTCTTCGCCGCGGGTCTTAACGAAACGAACGCCGACGTCGACAACCTCGAACGCAACGTTCGTCCTCGACGCGTCGCCGCTCTTGAAGCGATGCGCGAACGCTTCGAAAAAGAAAATCCCGAGCTCGACAGCTCCTTCGCCGACTATCGCCTCTTCGACGAACGCGTCGTCGGAATCCGCGAGGATCTCGATCGTCCTCAAGAGACGGCCAACGAATTCGGAGTCGTCCTGAAGGCGCGCGGCGTCAAGTACGACGTGGCGAAGACCCTCGAACTCATCAACCAGACGGCGCTCGCCTATTCTCCGAGCGACCTCGCGTCGATGATCATCGCCGGTCGTGAAAACCCGGCGGCGTCCCCCTTCCCGTCGACGGTGACCGCGCTCGTCTCCGACCTGCACATGGAATCGGAACTGAACGATCCGATCCAGTTTAACGCGGACGAAATCGAAAACGCGATCAAGGAGCTTGAACGCGATATGGCGAACGCGACGGACGAAAATCGCGCCGAACTCTTGACGCGTCGTCAACATCTCGCCGAAAGCGTCGCTCAGCTCCGTTCCGGAAGCCTCATGCGCGACGACGTCTACCGCTTCTGGTTCAGCTCCTGCCTGACCAAGCTCTCCGAAGAGATCATGACGCTCCGTCTCGTCCAGGCGCGCGCTCGACTCGAATCGGTAGAACTCGCCATCGTCGCCGTCGACTCCAACGACGCCTTCCGCGTCGCTCAGGAACGACGTCTCGACTGGATGAACGTCCGCTCGAGCCTCGTCGACCAGTGGCGCAATATCGAAATCGTCGCCGACCAACTCCGCTCCGAAATGAGCATTAATGTCGGCGGGTCGATCTCCAACACCGGCAGCAACCCGGTGAAGTTCAACGGCAACAACGCGCAGTTCACCACGAGCTTCAAGTTTGACGCGCCTCTCGATCGATTCATCGAGCGCAACAGCTATCGCCAGGCGTTGATTTCCTACGACCAAGCGCGTCGTAATTACTACGCCTACGTCGACAACGTGCACCAGCAGCTTCGCAGTTCGATTCGCGCGATCGAATTGGCGCAAATCAACTTCGAACTCCAGCGCGACAGCGTTTTGACGTCCATCAAGCGAGTGCACTCGGCTCAGCTCGACCTTACCAAACCGCCTACAGGTTCTTCGCGCGTCGGTTCTATTAACACGAGCGCGGAAGCGTTGACGAACGCCCTCGAATCGCTCCTGAGCTCGCAAAACCAGATCATGACGACGTGGCTCCAATATCAATCGCGCCGTATGAACCTCATGCTCCTCATGGGTATCTTCGATCTGGACGAAACCGGACGCTGGATCGATCCGGGAAATATCGACTCGAACCTCCTTCGTAGCTACGTCGCGGGAATCAACGCGTCGGAGTCGCAAGACGCGCTCTCCGGGGTCAGCCAGCTCCCGACGTATGAGCAACTCTCCGCGGGCTACACTCGCGAAGCGTTAGAAGAGATGGGCGTTTCCGACGTCGCGACGGTCGAAACCGCCGGATTCGCGACAAGCGGCGACGCGACGATACCGGCTCCTGAAGGCGGCTACCAACGCGCTCAAACCTTCGAGCAGTACGCGGAAGACGCGTATGCCGCGCGCGACGAGCAGATTCTCCTGAGTCGCGCTCGAGCGGAGGAAGAAGAGAACGCGCAGAAACGCGAATCTCTCGGTCTCTTCGACGTCGACGTCGAATCAAAAGTCCCGGTCGTCAGCGCCTCCTTCGACTCCGCGCGACGATAATCTCCGCGCGATAAAACGACAATAAAAAAGCGCCCGGGAGAGAACTCGTCTCTTCCGGGCGCTTTTTTATAGCGCGGTCATGCGACGCGTCATTTTTCTTCTTCACCTTCCAAGGAGTAGAGGGCGACGTCCCAGACGCGCGCCAAATCCTCCGGAGTCTTCGTAATTTCCAATCGGAAACGCTTCGCGCTGACGCGGTCGAATCTCATCGCCGCAATCGGGGAATCGTTGCCGACGACCTCCGCTTGGGGAATCGCTTGGAATTTGCCGTCCTGTTCCGCCAAAAGGCGGAAATCGGTCAACGGGGTCTTGCCCGTCGCTTGTCCTGAAATGACGACGGCGGCGTTGATCGTCGTCGGCGCGTCAAAGGCGAAGTCGATCCAGTGCTTATCCCCCTTCTCGCTTACCCAACGACACGCGTTGTCGCTCAGATCAAACTTACCGTCGTTGATATATTTCTTAGGATAATTGGAGCTCTTATAGAGACTGGAGACCTCGACCTTGGCGTCGAGCGCCAGGTTCTTGGCAGTCGGCGCCTTGTAGGAGAGAGACAGCGCGCGCGAGGTCGGCGGCGCGACGCCCTTCTCCATCAACGCTTTGAGATCGTCCAGATGCGACTTGTAAACGTCGCGCGGGAGGCAATCGTACTTCTTGCAGATCGACGCCGCCATTCCGACGACTTCTCCCATCATCCCGCCGGTGCGCATGACGCGGATCGTTCCCAGCGCGATGTGCGTCACGCTGATATCGCGCCCCGCCATGAAAAGGTTGTTCACGTTGCGCGAATAGAGACAGCGGTACGGAATCGCGTACGGTCGAATCTCAACCTGCTTGCAAATCGCGCGGAACTGCTCCTCCGGGAAATCCTTGAGGTTCGACGGTTCCGGATAGTGCAAGTCGATTGACCAAGTCGTCGTCACAGACGCGTCGGGATAGTCTTTCGCGCCGATAATATCTTGCTCGCGCAAAACGACGTCCCCAAGAAGACGGCGCGATTCGCGTTTACCCGCGACGTACGCGACCCAGTTCAGCTGGAGATTCTTCACTTTCCCCGCCCATTCCCCTTGCATATGATTCTTCATATACGACCAATGACCGTAAGCGGCGCGCAAACCGATATCGCGGATACGTTCCATATCCGTTATCTGGTTGTACGTCATTCCCGCTTCCCAGTCCCAGTCCCCGTGAACGGAGGGTTTGATCGTCCGTTCGTTGAATTGAATCGCCCAAGGAAGTTCCGGGAAACTCGTCTCATGCCCCGCATCCGCCGTATTCCACTGAACCGAAGAGCCCATCGTCAACGCGTCACGTTCCGCGGGCGCGCTCGGCTCGTCGTAGTCAGACTTAGCTTCGCGCCCCATCGACCAATCCGCGCCCGCTAAAAAGCCGACTACCCCGTCCCCCGTGCAGTCCGCGAAGGTCTTCCCGTAAAAACGCGTCTCGCGACACGTCTCGATATTGAACCCCTTCACGCTTTCGATATGAAGAGAACCGTCGACCGTCGTCGTCTTAACCTCGTCGATTTGAACGCCAAGGAAAAGATCAATATTCGACTCGTTCTCCACAAGTTCACGACGATGACCGTCCTTATAGTGCGCCGCTTCTCGCGCATTTCCGCCACCGTGAGGCCCCATGAGGTACGTCAAGTTCCCCAAATTAGGATACGGAAGTTGATTGACGTCTCCGTTAAGATGGACGCGAATCTCCGTACTGCCGTTTCCTCCTAAGACAGGACGATCCTGCACGAGAGCGACCGTCGCGCCAAGACGCGCCGCGCTAATTGCCGCGCAAGTCCCCGCGAGTCCGCCCCCGACCACGACAAGATCGTACTCTTTGCCGTTCCCCGCCGCCTCCGGCTCTTCAGGGAGTTTCAACGCTTCACGACGCAACTTCGCAAGCTCCGCGACGTCGTTCGTCGGCTCGTACCTCGATCCCTCAGGAACGAAGATCAACGCGTCGACGCGACCGTCGAAGCCCGTAAGATCGTGAAGCGCGACGTCGACCGTGAGCTTATCGCCAATCTTGACGACGTCCCCCTTCTGCCACGCCCAGTCGAGCGATTCCGTTCCGAACTCCGTTTTAAGCGCTTTTCCGTCGACGACGACTTGGAAACGCCCCGGCGCGTACTCGGTCGTCCACGGAGCGACCCAGTTTCTGGTACGTGCGTAGACGCGGTAGCTTCCCTTCACGGGGAAGGCGACTTGAACGGTTGCGTCCGCGACGGGATTACCCCATCCGTGCGCGATCAGGTACGGGGAGCCGACGAGTCCGACGGACTGCGTGTCGATCCCCCAACCGCCCTTTTCCGCGAAGCCCTCCGCTTCGAGATAGACGGCGTCGGGAATCGATTCGAGGGATTGAGCGCGCGCGCACGCGCAAGGAAACGCAAAGAGCGCGGCGAGTAATAAAAAGGATTTCAATTTATTCATCTATTTCAACCTCGGTTTTAAGAGGGTGGAACGCGCGTTCAACGCGTTTGACAATCATTCGTAAATGAAGAGAGCGGAAAGATTCGCGTCGCGATCGGAGACCGCGCGGAGCCAATACGCGGGGACGGAGTCGAGTTCAACCGTCTTCGTCGCGCCCGCGGGAACCTCGACGGAGGCGAACTCGCGCCAATCTTCCAAGCAGGTCGGATCGGCTTCGACGCGCACGACGACGGGCGCGTCGGAATGGTTAGTAATTTCAACGCGTTTCTTATCGAATCCTGCGGCGAGGATCGGATCTGAAGGCGCGTCCTTAGCGACCTTCGTTTCGCGCCATACGTACCCCTTGCCCGCGGGCTTTCCGAGTCGCCACAACTCGTCGATCGCGCCGAGCCACAGCGCGCATTTTCCGTCTTTCGAACGAACGACGCGGCTTGAATCGCCGGTCGCGTCCTTCTTCACGCCCGCGAGGACGAGAAGTCCGCGATACGACGCGTAGTCGACAATCAAGGACGAATCGGTGGAGATCGGTCGCAGTTTCGGGAAGCCGCCGGCGTTTTCCGCGGGCAATTCGTAGAAGGTTCCGGCGACATGAAAGAGGTCGCGTTCGGTCGCGATTTCGCGATCCAGACGACTCGCGACGGGAATGTCGGCGCGCGTCGCTTCCTCTGAACCGATCGGCAATCGATAGCGCTTGTCGCCGTAATGCGCGATCACGCTCAGGTCGTCGATCGCGCAGAGGGACGGATCGACGGGCTTCGCGTCAACCATCGCCTTAACGCGGGAGATCGTTCCCTGCTCGCCCCCTTCGAATTTGCACTCGACGCGCTCGAGAGCCGTACCCGACTCGTTGAGTTCATAGTAGCGTTCGCTCTCGACCTTGCCGTCGCTAATATCCTGAGAGACGACGGCCAAACGGTCGACGTCGGCGCGCGCCCACATGCGGGCGTTCAAGAAGGAAGAGGCGTCGGAAGGCGCGGCGAGACCGTCAAAGATCGGAGCGCGATCCCCTACGAGACGTTCGTCGTTGTTGCGATAGTGGAAGAAGCAGGTCGCGCCGTTCAATTTCGCGTCGCAACGCACGCGAATCCATTCTCCCTTATCCTCGGGAGAGAAAGAAATGAAAGCGTATCCGCCGTCGGAACCCGCCGCGACGTTCACTCGCTTGAGTTCGCGCCAAAATCCGTCGCCCTGATCGTCGACTTCAAAGACAAGGGTCGTCTCTTTCGGGGAGCCTTCCGCTGAGTCGAATTTGAAGAACGCGCTTCGCACGTCGTATCCGGCGAAGAGATACGGATCGGAAGGCGCGTCAGCCTCCGTCGCGTCGTTAAACCATACCGCGCCGCGACCAATCGCCGAACCAAAGTCGTCGATTTCAGACGGCTCGACAAACCAAAGGTTCGAATTGCTCCGACCAGGGCCTTTAATTCCGCCCTTGAAGGGGCTTGAATTCAAGAACTCGTTCTTCGCCGAGTCGTCGCAACCGAAGACGACGCGACCGTTCCAGAACGCGAAATCGCCGATCACCTTCAGATACGTCGAACGCGGGCGAATCCCACGCGCCTTCCCCGTTCGGAAATCGCTCGGGAAGCTCCAGAACTGTCCGTGCATCGTCGCAAGATAATCTTCCGCGTCGCCGATCTCGCGAATGCGCGGCCATTCCGTATTCCAACCGTGCGCCCCGTCGTAACAATGCGACGCTTTCGGAAGACGATACATCGTCCATTTGCCGCCGTCGAGAAGGTAGAGCATCACGGAACGAACGTCCCATCCCAGAGACCACAACTGTTCTTCGCCAGTCTTGCCTCCGTAGATTCCGTCCGGACCCGTCGCCTCGGTGAACTGAGAACGACGCACGACTTCCCAGCCTTGATCGGGGCCTTCCCCCGTCCATTGCGCGAGGCATCCGGAAGGAATCGTGGGGTCTTTTCGCGCCGACGCCGAATTTTCGCCGTTGTTCGTATAGACAAGGCGACGCTGAGACATGTACCCGCCCTTGCCATGGTAGCCGGGGAGAACGTCTTCCGCCGCCGTCTTTGCGCCGCTGTTCCCGTCTTTGCAGATAACGCGCGCTTCGAGCGTGTCGACGTCGACTTCGTATAGTCCTTCTTCCATCGTCATGAAGTAGACTTTATGTTCCGGATCGATCCACGAACGCGCTACGGCGGTCATGCGGCCCATCATGTCTTTCGGCTGGATCGTCCGAACGTTTCCCTGCGCGTCGATCGCGTGGAAACCAATGAAAAGCTGGTTCGATTCGCGGTGAATCATTCGGTTGGCGTTCGTTCCCCCAACGCTTTCGGGACGAATCGTCTCATGAAGCGCGGCGTCGATTTCATAAAGCTTGTCGGAGGAACCGTTAGGCAGGTGCGGGCCGTAAGTAATCACCCAAAGGCGATCCGCCCAAGGGACGACGGCTCCCGTGCCGCACTCCCCTTCGTTGTTATAATACGCTAAGGTCGGATAGATTCCGCCAAACTCGCGCGGTTCCTGCGCGAAAAGGCGTGAACCGAACGTCGCGGCGACGCACGCCAACGCGATACAAGTCTCGCGAACAAGGCTTTTCATCATGTAAGACTCCAG